>NZ_JBHTVZ010000013.1:0-130985 GCF_042792715.1 Isoptericola sp. NPDC056618
GGGGGCGGGGCGGGCCGGGCGGGGCCCCCGGGCGGGGGGGGGCGCGCGGGGGGGGGGGGCCCCCCCCTTGGGGGGCCCCCCCCCCCGCCGCCGTCCCGGAGGTATCCATGACCCAGCCCGACCCGTTCGCCCCGCCGTCCGGTGCCACCCCACCCGTGGCCCCGCCGGCCGCGCCGGCGCCGGCGCCGCAGCCGCGGTTCGGTGCCTACGCGCCGCCGGGGTACACGCCGCCGGCCGCCGCACCGTCGGCCCCGGTGGGCTGGGCCTCGCCGGCTCCCGCGCCGGCCACCCCGACGGGGCTCGCGACGGCGACCGTCGCCCTGGCGGTGGCCTGGTCCGTGGTCCAGGTGGTGCTCCTGGCCGCCTCGTTCCCGGCGGTCGCGCCCTACGAGGCGGCGCTCGCGGCGGGCGGGTCGCTCCTGTCGGTCTCGACGCCGTACGACGAGCTCGGCAACCTCCTCCTGCCGCTCCAGGTCGCGGCGTTCGTCGTCGCGTGCCTCTGGCTCCAGCAGTGCCGGCGCATCGCGATGGTGCTGTCCCCGGCGGTCCGGCAGGTGCGCGGGCCGGTGTGGGTCTGGCTGGGGTGGGCGGTCCCCGTCGTCGCCCTCTGGTTCCCGTTCCAGGTGGTGCGTGACGTGCGCGCCGCCGCGGTGGGCGGCCGGACGCCGAGCCGGCTCGGCTGGTGGTGGGCGTGCTGGCTCGTGGGTCTGTGGGCGTCGAACCAGGCGGCGTTCTCGTCCCTGGGCCTCGCCGCGCGCGACCCGGAGACGGTCCCCGTGTTCGAGGGCCTCGCCACCGTGGCCGTGGTGGCGGGCGCCGTCCTCTGGATCGGCCTGGTGCGCGAGATCACAGGGGGGCTGCGGGCCAGGCTCGCCCCGGTCGCCTGAGGGCGCACGCGGCACCGTACGCTGCCTGGCATGACCCCGACCCCCTCGACCCCGGCGTCGTCCCACCCGCTCGCGGCGACCCCGCAGCGACCCCCGCGCGCCGAGCTCCACCTGCACCTGGAGGGCACCCTCGAGCCCGAGCTGGCGTTCGCCCTCGCCGACCGGAACGGGATCGACCTGCCGTTCGCGGACCCGGCCGCGCTGCGCACGGCGTACGCGTTCACGGACCTGCAGTCCTTCCTCGACCTCTACCACGCGACGTCGCAGGTGCTCCGCACGGCGGACGACTTCGCGGACCTCACGGTCGCCTACCTGCGGCGGGCCGCGGCGGGCGGGGTGCGGCACGCCGAGCTCATGGTCGACCTGCAGACGCACGTCGCGCGGGGCGTGCCCCTGGCGGAGGTCGTGGCGGGCGTGACGCAGGGCCTCGCGGACGGCGAGGCGGAGCTCGGCGTCTCCGGCCTGCTGATCGCGGCGTTCCTGCGCCACCGGCCCGCGCCGGAGGCGGAGGAGCTGCTCGACGACCTGCTGGCGCTCGACGCCCCGGTCGCCGGCGTGGGGCTCGCGTCCACGGAGGTCGGTTTCTCGGCCGCCCCGTTCGCGCCGGCGTTCGCCAGGGCCGCCGCGCACGGGCTGCGGCGCACGGCGCACGCCGCCGAGGAGGGCCCGGCCTGGCACGTGACCGAGGTGCTGGACCTGCTCGGCGCGGAGCGGGTGGACCACGGCATCCGCGCGCTCGAGGACCCGGACGTGGTGGCGCGGCTGGTGCGCGACCAGGTCCCGCTCACCGTCTGCCCCGTCTCCAACGTGCGGCTGCGCGCCGTGCCGTCCCTCGCCCAGCACCCGCTGCCGGCGATGCTCGAGGCGGGGCTGAACGTGTCGCTCAACTCCGACGACCCGTCGTACTTCGGCGGCTACGTCGACGAGGTCGACGACGCCGTGACCGCGCAGTTCCACCTCACGCGGGACCAGCGCGCCGACCTCGCCGCGGCGTCGTTCCGCGGGTCCTTCCTGGCTCCCGAGGCGGTGGCGCGCCACGTGGCCGACGTCGAGGAGTGGCGCCGGGCGGGCTGAGCGCCGCGCCGGCCGGCATTCCTCAGCGCGCGAGCAGGGCGGGCCCGACGGCGCCCGCCGCGGCCTCGTAGCGCGCGGCGCGGGCGGGCTCGTCGCCCGGCAGCAGCCCGGCGAGCTCGAGCGACACCAGGCCGTGCACGAGCCCCCACAGCCCGACGGCGACCGCCTCGGCGTCGTCGGGCCCGACGCCGAGCACGCGCGCGGCGGCGTCGCGCAGCACGCGGAAGGTGGGCTGCTCGACGGCGGGCGCGGCGTCGGCGCCCGGGCGCACGGCCCGGTCGAACATCGTCCGGTAGAAGTGCGGGTCGGCCAGCGCGCTGCGACGGTACGCCACGCCGAGGGCGCGCAGGTCGGCTGCGGGGTCGTCGGTGCGCGGGACGGCGGCCAGATGCGTGGCGAACCGGCGGAAGCCCTCGGCGCTGACGGCGGCGAGCAGCTCCTCGCGCGAGCCGAACAGCGCGTACACGGCGGACGCGCTGGTGCCGGCGGAGGCGGCGACCGACCGGACGGTCACGGCGTGCTCGCCCCCGGTGGAGAGGGCCTCGGAGGTGACCTCCAGCAGGCGGGTGCGCAGGGCGTCGTCGTGCAGGCGGGGGCGGGCCATGCGGTGAGCGTAGACCTCTTGACGCAGGTTTGCGAACGGTGTTCTATAACCATGTTCATAAACCTCGTCCGTTCGTCCTGCCGGAGGATCCCGTGCTCGAGCTCACCGACGCCGCCCGCATCACGGCGGGCGTCGTCCTCCTCACCGTGGTCGGCATCGAGTCCGGCGGCTGGTTCCTCGTGAAGGTGGTCACCGGGAGGGCGCCCGCCACGCCGTTCCAGACCTCGTTCTTCCGGGCGGGGCACGCGCACGCCGGGGTCCTCGTCATCCTGGGCCTGCTGTGCGTGGTGCTCGCCGAGGCGACGGATCTCGCCGGAGGGTGGCGCTGGCTCGCGGCGACCGGCGTGCTGGTCGCCGCGATCCTCCTGCCCGCCGGCTTCTTCCTGTCGGCCGCGGGGGCCGGGCGCACGTCGCCGAACCGGGCCGTCCTCCTGCTGCCCGCCGGCGCCGCCGTCCTCGCCGCCGGCGTCGTGACGCTGGGCGTGGGGCTTCTCACAGCCGGCTGAGGCCCGCCCGGGGGCCGGCAACACGCGCCCTGGACCTGCGGCGTCGCGACCCATGGCGCGGGTACCGTGGGGGCATCATGGCGACCCGGACACCCGCCCGCAGAATTACCGGGACTCCGCGGGGGACGGCACGAACGGGGCGGACCGCATCCGTGGCCGCCCCGACCCGGCGTGCGCCCGCCCGGTCCTCCTCCGGGCGCTCGTCGTCCACCCGCTCGTCGGGCAAGGGGTCGGGCGGCAGCTCGGGTCGGGGCACCGGCACGCGCAGGCCGCCGGCGCGACGGCCGGTACGGTCGGGGCCGTCCTGGCCCGTCCGGGCGGTGCGCGGCCTGTACCTGGGCGTCGCGCACGGGCTCGGCGGCCTGACCCGCAGCATCACCAAGGGAGCAAGAGACCTGGAACCCGAGCACCGCCGAGACGGCGTCGCCTTCTTCCTCATCGCCCTCGCGCTGGTCGTGGCCGCGCGGGAGTGGTGGGGGATCTCCGGCACCTTCGGCACCGTCGTGCACGCCGTCGTCGCCGGCACCGTGGGACTGGCCGGCGTGGCCGTCCCCGTGCTGCTCCTGTGGCTGGGGTTCCGCGTCATGCGGCACCCCGAACGGGGGCAGGCGAACTCCCGCGTCGCCATCGGCCTGATCTTCGTCGTCGTGTCGGTGTGCGCGCTCGTCGCGATCGCGGAGGGCACGCCCGCGCCGAGCGACGGCTTCGAGGCGCTCCAGGACGCCGGCGGCATCATCGGCTACCTCGCCGCGACGCCGGTCGTGACCGGGCTGACCGAATGGGTCGCCGTCCCGCTCTTCCTGCTCCTGGGCTTCTTCGGCCTCCTGGTGGTCACGGCCACGCCGGTGCACCGCATCCCCGAGCGGCTGCGGGGCCTGTACGACCGCCTCACCGGCAACCACCGGGCCGACGAGGCCGTGGACGACGACGGGCTCGCGCTCGCCGAGGGCGTCTCGCGGCACGACGGCACCGACCCGGCGCCGCGCAAGAAGCGCACCCGCAAGACGAAGGCGCAGCGGGCCGCCGAGGCGGCCGAGGCCGACGGGCTCGACGAGTACGCCGGGGACGAGGCGTTCGAGAAGGCCGCCACGCTCGAGAAGGACGCGGCCGCCAAGGCTGCGAAGGGCCCGCGCGGCAAGGCCGCACCGAGGGTCGGCGCTGCCGCGACCGCGCCGACCGAGGCCGTCGCCGCCGTCGTGCCCGACGAGCCCGCCCCGGCCCCCGCGAGCGACCTGCCGCCGATGGGCCGCGCCGAGCAGCCCATGCTCGACGGCGACACGGTCTACCTGCTGCCCAGCGAGGAGTCGCTCGGCAAGGGCGCGCCGCACAAGACCCGGTCCGCGGCGAACGACCGCGTGGTGGAGTCGCTGACGAAGGTCTTCGAGGACTTCGGCGTCGACGCGCAGGTGACGGGCTTCACCCGTGGGCCGACGGTCACCCGGTACGAGGTCGAGGTCGGCGCGAAGACCAAGGTCGAGCGCATCACGTCGCTGTCCAACAACATCGCGTACGCGGTGGCGAGCGCGGACGTGCGCATCCTGTCGCCCATCCCCGGCAAGTCGGCGATCGGCATCGAGATCCCGAACTCCGACCGCGAGACGGTCGTGCTCGGCGACGTGCTGCGCTCGTCGGCGGCACGCCGCACCGAGCACCCGATGGTCATGGGCGTGGGCAAGGACGTCGAGGGCGGCTACGTCGTCGCGAACCTCGCGAAGATGCCGCACATCCTCGTCGCCGGCGCGACGGGCGCCGGCAAGTCCAGCTTCATCAACTCGCTCATCACCTCGATCCTCATGCGGGCGACGCCGGAGCAGGTGCGCCTGGTCCTCGTCGACCCGAAGCGCGTCGAGCTGACGATCTACGAGGGCATCCCGCACCTGATCACGCCGATCATCACCAGCCCCAAGAAGGCCGCCGAGGCTCTCGACTGGGTGGTGCGCGAGATGGACGCCCGCTACGACGACCTCGCCACGTTCGGCTACAAGCACGTGGACGACTTCAACTCCGCCGTCCGGGCGGGCAAGGTGAAGCCGCTGCCGGGCTCGGAGCGCAAGATCGCGCCGTACCCGTACCTCCTGGTCGTGGTGGACGAGCTCGCGGACCTCATGATGGTGGCGCCGCGCGACGTCGAGGCCTCGATCCAGCGGATCACCCAGCTCGCGCGCGCCGCCGGCATCCACCTGGTGCTCGCCACGCAGCGCCCGTCGGTGGACGTCGTCACCGGCCTGATCAAGGCGAACGTGCCGTCCCGGCTCGCGTTCGCGACGTCGTCGCTGGCCGACTCGCGCGTCGTGCTCGACCAGCCGGGCGCCGAGAAGCTCATCGGCCAGGGTGACGCCCTCTTCCTGCCCATGGGCGCGGCCAAGCCCATGCGCGTGCAGGGCGCCTGGGTCACCGAGTCCGAGGTGCACTCCGTCGTCGAGCACGTGAAGGCGCAGCTCAAGCCCGTCTACCGCGAGGACGTCACCGCGCCCGCGGCGGCCAAGAAGCAGGTGGACGAGGACATCGGCGACGATCTCGACCTGCTGCTCCAGGCCACCGAGCTCGTGGTGACCACGCAGTTCGGCTCCACGTCGATGCTGCAGCGCAAGCTGCGGGTGGGCTTCGCCAAGGCGGGCCGACTCATGGACCTGCTCGAGTCGCGCGAGATCGTCGGCCCGTCCGAGGGGTCGAAGGCGCGCGAGGTGCTGGTGACCCCGGACGACCTGCCGTCCGCGCTCGCCCTCATCCGCGGCGAGACGCCGCAGGCGTACGACCAGGACGCCGACGGCGGGTCCGCGGGCGGCGGCACGTCGGACCCGTACGCGGACGGCACCGACGGGCACGCCCCGCCCGTGGCCACGGACTACCACGACGACGCCGACACCGACCCGGAGAACGGCTGGCGCTGAGCGTCCCGGGAGGCCCGGGAGGCTCCGCGCCGGTCGCCGGTCAGTCGTCGCGGGGGAGCACCTCCGGCGGAGGGCCCGTGGCGACGGACGGCTCCTGTCGTTCCCGGGCGACGTCGCCGACCGCGTCCCGGACCCGGTCCTCGCGGGCCTCGAGCTCCGCGGCGGACAGGGTCGTGGTGCCGGGATCGTCGAGGACGTCGGGGAGCGCGACCACGTCGTGCCCGCCGCCGATGTCCACGGTGGTGCCGGTCCAGGTCACCCCCGTCACGCGGGTGGGGTCGTCCGGGGTGTCCTGGGTCAGGGTCGCCGTGAGCAGCACGCCGTTGCTGGTGCGCGCGTCGCAGCACGCCGCGCTCTGGTTCGACAGCAGGTTGCCGAGGCCGTAGGCGACCCACATCCCCTCGCCGTCGGGGCCCTTGCCCACGAGGTCGATCCGCTGGGGGACGTGCGCGTGGTGCCCGATGACGAGATCGACCTCGCCGGACCGCGCGAGCCGTCGTACGACGTCCTCCTGCTGGTCGGTCAGCGTCTCCGTGTACTCGACCCCGGCGTGCAGGCTGACGACGACGACGTCGGCGCCGTCCTCGCGGGCCTGGCGGGCCTGCCGCACGAGCCGGTCGGCGTCGATGAGGTCGACCGCCCAGGGCGCGTCCGCGGGCATCGGCAGCCCGTTGAGCCCGTAGGCGGCGGCCAGGTGCGCGACCGTGATCTCCCGGTCCTCGCGGGTCAGCACGTACCGCTGCGGCTCGTCCTGCTGCGCCGCGCTGCGGGCCGTCCCCGCGAACCCCATCCCGGCGTCGGCCAGGCGCCGGATCGTGGCGGTGACGCCGTCGTAGCCCCGGTCGACGGAGTGGTTGGAGGCCGTCGAGCAGCCGTCCCAGCCCTGCTCGTCGAGGTCCCGCACCAGGCCCGGGGGCGCGCCGAACAGGGGGTAGCCGCTGGGGTCCGTGCCCTTCGGCGCCACCGGGACCTCCAGGTGGCACAGGGCCAGGTCGGCGCCCTCCACCCAGGCGTCCAGCCCGGCGAGCAGGGGCGTGAAGTCGGGATCCTGCGGCCCGCCGGCGGACCTGACGACCGGGTTGTGCGTGAGCAGGTCGCCCGCGGCGAGCAGCGTGAACTCGACCGGCCGGGGAGTCGGGCTCGGGGTCGGGGACGGGCTGTCGGGAGACGCGCCCGTCGACGACGCGCCCGCGCCGGAGGGGGGCGAGGGCTCCGCGCCCCCGAGCGGTCCGACGGCGAGCACCCCGCCGACGCCGAGGGCGGTACCGCACAGCGCGGCCAGGGCGACGAGACGTCGTCGTGAGGGTCGTCCGTCGTCGGACGCGTGGCGCGGCACGCGAGGAGAGTACTGCCCGCGCGGCCCACCGGCCCGCGGGCGTCCGACGCCCGTCGCCCCGATAGGGTGGGCCGGTGGTCAACGAAGCGCCCTCGCCCTGGAACGTCGCCAACGCGGTGACCCTCGTGCGCATCGCGCTGGTGCCCGTGTTCGCCTGGGCGTTGCTCATGGAGGGCGGGGACTCGATCACCTGGCGGCTCGTGGCGACGGGCGTGTTCGTGGTCGCCGCCGTGAGCGACCGCGTCGACGGCTACCTGGCCCGGTCGCGCAACCTCGTGACCGACCTCGGCAAGATCCTCGACCCCATCGCGGACAAGGCCCTCGTGGGCGCCGCCCTGATCCTGCTCTGCTGGCCGCTGGGCGAGCTGCCGTGGTGGGTGCCGACGGTCATCCTCGCGCGCGAGCTCGCCGTCACCGCGCTGCGGATGGTGGTGCTGCGGTACGCCGTGATGCCGGCGTCGCGGGGCGGCAAGCTGAAGACGGTGCTGCAGGCCGTCGCGATCACGCTCTTCCTCCTGCCCCTGGCGGCGCTCCCCGGTGTCGTGCACGTCGTGGCGTGGATCGTGCTGTGGGCCGCGATCGCGGTGACCGTCGTGACGGGCGTCGACTACTTCGTGCAGGGCGCGCGCCTTCTCGCCGCCGGGCGTCGTGAGCCCGGGCCCCGGCCCGCCGCATGACGACGCCGTCGGGGAGGCTCGCGCGCGCCGTGCTCGACGGCGCGCACGCCCGCGGCTGGACGCTGGCCGCCGCGGAGTCCCTCACCGGCGGGCTGGTGGTGGCGACCCTCGTCGACGTGCCGGGGGCGTCCGCCGTCGTGCGTGGCGGCGTCGTCGCCTACGCGACCGACCTCAAGGCCGCGGCGCTGGGCGTCGACCCCGGCCTCCTGGCGCTCCGGGGCCCCGTGGACCCCGCGGTCGCCGGGCAGATGGCGTCGGGCGTGCGCCGGGTGCTGAGCGCCGACGTCGGCCTCGCGACGACCGGGGTCGCCGGGCCCGACCCGCAGGACGGTCACCCGCCGGGCGAGGCCTACGCCGCCGTCAGCACGCCCGTGGGCGACCGGGTGCTCCGCCTCGATCTCGCCGGCACCCGCGCCCAGGTGCGGGCGGGGGTGGTGCGGGCCGTCCTGGCGCTGGCGCTCGAGGCCTGGGGCGACGCGTCGGCCGCGGACGACGTCGTGCCGGACGACGGGCAGGACGGCGGCCTGTGAAGGGTGCGTGACGAGCCTGTCGCGGGTCGTGACCGCGGGAACAAGCACCCGGGTGCCCGCGTTGCGAAGGGTGTGATGACCGACAGGGCACGAACCCGTCTCGATGCACGCCACACCAGGCCGGGCACGGCGCGCGCGCGGTACGGTAGTGCCACCCCTGGAGCCAGGGGAACGACAGGACGGACGAGGAACCCGGTCACGACCGGTCCGGTGCCGGGACGATCGGACACGGAGAGGGGGCGCGAGATGGTCGTACTGCGACGTGAGATCGGCGACGTGCTGCGCGACGCGCGGCAGCGCCAGGGGCGCACCCTGCGTGAGGTGTCGTCCGCAGCGAGGGTCTCGCTCGGATATCTGAGCGAGGTCGAGCGCGGGCAGAAGGAGGCGTCGTCGGAGCTGCTGGCGTCGATCTGCGAGGCGCTCGACGTACCGATGTCCCTCGTGCTGCGTGAGGTCAGCGACCGGATCGCGGTCGCCGAGGGCCTGCACATCCCCGACACGATCCCGGCGGACGTCTACGCCGGGCTGCTCAGCCGTGCCGGCGAGTCGCGCGACGAGTCGATGCGAGGAGACCTCGCACCGGTCGGCTGATCAGGGCCCACAGCTCTTCCCACGCACAGGTCCGGCCCCGCGGGTACCGCCCGGGGGCCGGACCTTCGTGCGTCCGGGGCGGGAGGCTCAGGGCGCGGACTGGCAGGTCGGGCACCAGTAGATCGCTCGCTCGCCGGCGTCGGGCCGCCGCCCGGAGCCGGCGGTGGAGCCCAGGGCGACGGGCGTGCCGCAGCGGCGGCACGGCTTGTGGTGGCGGCCGTGCACGGCGAGCTCCACGGCCCCCAGCCCGGAGCGCCGGCCCACCTCGACGCTGCGCCCCATGAGCCGGCGGGCCGTCACCAGCAGGGTGCGGCGCGCGTCGTCGTCCAGGGAGCCGACGGGGGTCCAGGGCCACCGGCGCGTGGCGAAGAGCGACTCGGCCGTCCAGATGGTGCCGAGGCCCGCCACCCCGCGCTGGTCGAGCAGGGCCGCGCAGAGCGGACGGTCGGGGTCGGTGACGAGGCGGGCCGCGCCCTCGTCGAGCCGCTCCGCGAAGTCGTCGCCGAGGACGTCCGGGCCGAGGTGGCCCAGCAAGCGGGGCTCGTCGCGGGTGCGGAGGACGTCGAGCATGCCGAGGTGCCACCCGAGGCACGTCCAGGTCTCGGTCGCCAGGACCGCGCGGACGGCGGGGGAGCGGCCGTTCGCCTCGCGGGCGCCCGTGCGGTGCACCCGCCAGTAGCCGTCCATCCGCAGGTGGGTGTGCAGAGTGCGGCCGTCGTCGAACCGGGTGAGCAGGTGCTTGCCGTACGCGACCGACTCGCGCACCGTGGCGCCGACGAGGTCCACACCCGCCGCGGAGGGCCAGCGGAGCTCGGCGCGCACCAGGGGCGAGCCGCGCAGCGCGGCGCCGAGCCGTCCGGCGGTGAGCCGCAGCACGTCTCCCTCGGGCACGTCGCCTCCTGGGGTCAGGCCGGGCGCAGGCCGCGCGGCGTCACGCCGAAGCCGGCGTCGAGCAGCGCGGCCGCGGCCGGGGTCCGGTCGCGGGCGGCGGTGAGGGCGGGGATGCCGTCGACGCGCTGCACGGTGACGCGCCCGAGCCGGTCGGCGCGCGTCTCCGTCACGAGCAGCCGGGCCGCAGCGGCGTGGCGGGGGCCGTCGCCCGCGTCGCCGCGGCCGAAGGACAGCACCGTGCGCCCGCCGCGCTCGACGAACAGCACCAGCTCGCCGTCGACCAGCACGACGACCGCGCCGGCCTTGCGCCCCGGACGGTGCGCACCGGCGGCGTCGTCCCCGCCGTCCGAGGCCCGGGCCCCGGCCGACCCGGTGCGCGGGGTCGCCGTGCGCGGCCAGGCGACCGCGGCGCCGTACGGATTGGCCGGGTCGGTCGCGGCGAGGAGGACGGCGCCCGGCTCGGCCCGGCCGCCGATGCTGGCGGGGCCGGCGCCGTCGCCCTCGACGAGGGCGTCCCGGGCCCGGGCGCGGTCGGCGGCGTCCGTCCGCAGCTGGTCGACCGCTCCGGGCAGCGCGAACTGCGAGCCGCCCAGGCCCTCGACGAAGTAGCCGCGCCGCACGGCCCCGCGCTCCTCGAGCACCCGGAGCACCCGGTACACGTCGCGGAAGCGGGAGGTCACCCCCTCCGCGGGCGCCGCCGCGCGGGTCAGGACGCCGTGCCGCTCCAGCAGCACCTGGGTGAGGGCGTGGGCGCGCACGGTCGGGTCCTGCTCCACGGGCGGCAGCGCCGACCAGCGGCCGCCGCCGGTCCGCGGCGCGGCGGCCGCCGACGTCGGGCGGGCGAGCCCGAAGCGGGACGGCCGCACGGGGCGGGCCCGCCCGGGAGCCGCGGGAGCGCGGTGCGCGCCGCCGCCGTGCCTGGTCCCGCGCCGGGTGGAGCCGCCGAGCGACTCACGCAGCGGACCCAGGCGGTCGTTCGTCACCCAGCCCGCCCACACCAGGTCCCACAACGCGTCGAGCGTGCCGGCCTGGCTCGCGTCCGCGAGCTCCGCGAGGCGGGGCAGGAAGTATCCGCCCGAGCCGGTGAGCAGGTCGAGCACGGCCCGGTGCAGGTCGCTGTCGAGCGGCCCGCCCTCGTCCACGGCGTCCGGGTCGCGCAGGGTGAGCGGGGCGCCGTCGGCCAGGTGCAGGCTCACCATGCCGTCGCCGCCGCCCGACCCCGGGAGCCGGCCGTGCCCGCACCACAGCACCTCGCCCGCGGTGGTGAGCTCGTCGAGCACCGCGGGGGAGTAGTCGGAGACGCGGGCGGGCAGGACGAGCGTCTCGAGCGCCGACGCCGGCACCGCGGCCCCCGAGAGCTGCTCCACGGCGCGCAGCACGCCGTCCGCGCCGCGCAGCGTCCCGCCTCCGGACCCGGCGCCGCCCACCCGCACCCCGATCCCGTGCCAGCGCGGGAGGAAGACCCCGAGCGACTCCGGCTCCACCGGCTCCACCTCGGCGCGCAGCGCGGCGAGCGACCGGCGCCGCAGCGTGCGCAGCACCTCCGGGTCGCACCACTCGTCGCCCGTGCCGCCCAGCGAGGAAGGCCGCAGCGCCCCGCGCGCGACCGCGCCCGACGCCTCCAGCCGGGCCAGCACCTGGGCCACGACCGCGATGCCGAGCCCGAACCGGCGCGCGACGTCCACGGCGGGGAACGGACCGTGCGTCCTGGCGTGGCGGCGGACGAGGTCGCCGAGGGGGTCGGGCACCGGCTCGGTGAACGTCTCGGGCACGCCCACGGGCAGGGCGACGCCGAGCGCGTCGCGCAGCCGGCCGGCGTCCTCCACGACGGCCCACTGCTCGGCGTCGGCATCGTCGCCCGGGCGGCCGCCGACCCGCACCCGGAGGACGCGGCGCGCGCCCTCCAGGTCGGCCAGCCACGCGTCGACGAGGTCGCGGGAGTCCTCGCGGGTCCGGGCCCGCAGCGCGGACGCGGCGTGCGGCCCGGTGCGGCGCAGCACGTCCCACAGCCCCTCCGCGTCGCGCGCCTGCCGCGCGGGCGCCAGCGCCTGGAGCTCCGCCTCGGTGCGCTCCACGGCGCCCGGGTCGAGGAGGTCCGCGAGCGGGGTGGCGCCCTGCTCGCCGAGCAGCTCCGTGAGCAGGTCCGGGTCCAGGGACAGTGCGGCCGCCCGCCGCTCCGCGAGCGGCGCGTCGCCGTCGTAAAGGAACTGGGCGGTGTAGCCGAACAGCAGCGCCTGCGCGAACGGGGACGGCGTGGAGGTGGTCACCTCGACCAGGCGCACCCGGCCGCCCTGCAGGTCGCGCATGAGGTCCGTGAGCGCCGTGACGTCGAAGTCGTCGCGCAGGCACTCGCGGGCGGCCTCGAGCATGATCGGGAAGTCCGGGAACTGCGACGCGACCTGCAGCAGCTGTGACGCCCGCTGCCGCTGCTGCCACAGCGGCTGCCGCCGGTCGGGACGCCGCCGCGGCAGGAGCAGCGCCCGCGCGGCGGCCTCGCGGAAGCGCGCCGCGAACATCACCGAGCCGCCGAGCTCCTCGCGCACCGCGTCGAGCACCTCGTCCGGGTCGACGAGCAGGTCCTCGGCCGTGACCGCGGGGGCGTCGCCGCGCGCCGCCCCGTCCGGCCCGGCGCCGTCCGGCCCGGAGCCCCAGCCCGGTCCGCCCAGGTCCCAGCCGGAGTCACCGGCGTCGGGGAGCCGCAGCACGATCCCGTCGTCGGCGTGCATGGCCGCGACGTCGGTGCCGTACCGCGCCCGCAGGCGCGCGGCGACGACCAGCGCCCACGGCGCGTGCACCGGCGCCCCGAAGGGGGAGTGGATCACGACGCGCCAGTCACCGAGCTCGTCGCGGAACCGTTCCACGACCACGGTGCGGTCGTCGGGCAGCCGCCCCGTCGCGCGGCGCTGCTCGCCCAGGTACGCGGCGAGGTTGTCCGCCGCCCAGGTGTCGAGCCCGGCGTCGCGCAGCACCTCCCGGCCGCGCCCGGTGCCGCGCTCCTCGTCGTCGGCGAGCAGCGCGTCGGTCTCGCGGACGAACGCGCCCACCGCGCGCCCCAGCTCGACGGGACGGCCGGGGGAGTCGCCCTTCCAGAAGGGCAGGCGCCCGGGGAGCCCGGGTGCGGGGGTCACCAGGACGCGGTCGGGCGTGATCTCCTCGATGCGCCAGGTCGACGAGCCGAGGGTGAACGTGTCGCCCACGCGCGACTCGTAGACCATCTCCTCGTCCAGCTCGCCCACGCGCTTCCCGCCGCGGGGCCGGTCGGCCGTGCCGCCGCCGTCCGCCGGCGCGCCCGAGGCCGGCGCCTCCGTGGCGAGGTAGACGCCGTAGAGCCCGCGGTCGGGGATGGTGCCGCCGCTGGTCGCGGCGAGCCGCAGGGCGCCGGGGCGCCCGGACAGGCGGCCGGTGGCGCGGTCCCAGACGATGCGGGCGCGCAGCTCGGCGAACTCCTCGCTCGGGTAGCGGCCGGCGAGCATGTCGAGCACGGCCCGCCAGGTCGCGTCGCCGAGCGAGCGGAACGGGTGCGCCCGGCGGAACGCGGCGAGGAGGTCGTCGGCCTGCCAGTCGTCCGTCGCGAGCGCCGCCACCACCTGCTGGGCGAGCACGTCCAACGGGTTGGCGGGGACGTGCAGGTGCTCGATCTCGCCCGCGCGCATGCGCTGGGCCACGACGGTCGCGGGCACCAGGTCGCCGCGGAACGTCGGGAAGACGACGCCGTGCGACACCGCGCCCACCTGGTGGCCGGCGCGCCCGATGCGCTGCAGCCCGCTCGCGACGGACGGCGGCGCACCGACCTGCACGACGAGGTCCACGGCGCCCATGTCGATGCCGAGCTCGAGGGACGACGTCGCGACCACGGCCGGCAGGCGGCCCGCCTTGAGGTCGGACTCGGTGCGGGTGCGCTCGACCCGGCTCATGGAGCCGTGGTGGGCGCGCGCGAGCACGTCCGGCCCCCCGCCGTCGGGGGCGGGCAGCCCGACCGACGCCCCCGACTGCCCCTGCGTCTGCGCGGGCCACTGCGTGCCCGCCTCCGGCAGGTCGACCCCGGAGCGCTCCGCCCAGATCTCGTTCACCCGAGCGGTCAGCCGCTCGGCGCCGCGGCGCGAGTTGGTGAACACCAGCGTCGAGCGGTGCTCGGCGACGAGGTCCACGACCCGCTCCTCGACGTGCGGCCACACGGACGCGCGGCGCAGCGGCGACGCGGCGTCGCCGGTGAGCTCCAGCTCCTCGTCGCCGAGCCCGGCCGCGGACGGCGCCGCCGCGGGCGCGGGCGCGGTCGGGTCGGGCACACCGCCCGAGTCGAGGTCGGCGAGGTCGGGCACCGGCACGACGACGTCGATGTCCCACTTCTTGGTGGACTCGGGCTGCACGACGACGACCTCCCGGCCGCCGTCGTCCGGGGTGCGGTGCCCGGCGAGGAACTCGGCCACCGTCTCCACGGGGCGGACCGTCGCGGACAGGCCGACCCGCTGCGCGGGCCGGTCGAGGAGCGCGTCCAGCCGCTCGAGGCTCAGCGCCAGGTGGGCGCCGCGCTTGGTGCCCGCCACCGCGTGGATCTCGTCCAGGACCACGGTCTCGACGCCGGCGAGGCCCGCGCGCGCCTGTGAGGTGAGGACGAGGAACAGCGACTCGGGGGTGGTGACCAGCACGTCCGGCGGCCGGGTGGCGAACGCGCGGCGCTCGGAGGCGGGGGTGTCGCCCGTGCGCGCGCCGACGGTCACCTCCTCGACCGTGAGCCCCTCGCGTGCGGCGGCCTGCCGGATGCCGGCCAGCGGGGAGCGCAGGTTGCGCTGCACGTCGGCGGCGAGCGCCTTGAGCGGGGAGACGTACAGCACCCGGCAGCGGCGCGCCCGCTCCGGCGGTGGCGTGGTCGTGAGGCGGTCGATGGCCCAGAGGAACGCCGCGAGGGTCTTGCCGGACCCGGTCGGCGCGACGACGAGCGCGTGCCGGTCGGAGCTGATCGCGTCCCACGCCCCGGCCTGCGCCGCGGTCGGCGCGGCGAACGCCCCGGTGAACCAGGCACGCGTCGCGGGGCCGAACCGCGCGAGGACGCCGTCGTGCGCGACGGCAGGGTCGGCGGGAACGCCGGACGGGGGGACGACCACCTCGCCATCCTGGCAGGGAGCACCGACAGCCCGCAGGGCGGGCCGGAGGTCGCCCCGGCGTCCGCGGCGCCCGGCGTCCCGACCGTGCTCCCGGCCGTGCGAGGCTGGGGGCGTGCGCTATCGCGAGTTCGCCGAGCTGGTCGACGAGGTCTTCGGGCCCGCCTACGGGCGTGCCCTCGTGCGCGAGCAGGTCCTGCCGCGCCTCGACGGCCGGACCCCGGCCGAGGCGCTCGAGGCCGGGCTGGAGCCCCGCGACGTCTGGCACGCGCTGTGCGACGCGCTCGACGTCCCCGACGCGGAGCGCTGGGGCCGCGACGACCGCCGCCAGGCGCCGCCCGCGCGCTGACCGCCCGCGCGCCGACCGCCCGCCGCTCGGGCCGACGTCGGGCAGGCGGTGCATCATGGCGCCATGCGCCGCCACCGTCCCCCGCTCGTGACGGTGGCGGACGTCCGCGCCGCCCTCTGGTCCCTGGTCTCCACGGCCGCGGGGCTCGGGGTCGCGATCGCGCTGGTCGACGGCGTGCGGGTCACCGCACCGTGGGACGTGCTGCTCGCGGCGCTCGTCGTGGGGCTCGGCGACGCGCTGCTGCGGGCGCCGCTGCGTCGCCTCGCGCGCGCCGGCGGGGCCGTCGTGGCGCTCCTGCTCGGCCTGGCGGCGCAGGTGGCGGTCGTCTGGGCCGCGCTGACGTTCCTCCCGGGCGTGTCGAGCGACTCGTGGGCGGACGTCCTCGCCGTGCTCCTCGTCGCCGCGCTGGTGATGGCGTGCGGGCACTGGGTGGTCGGGGCGCGGGACAACGCGTACGTGGTCGGCGACCTGCTGCGCCGGGCCCGGCGCCGCGCCGGGCTCCCGCGCCGGGCCGCCCGCGACGGCGGCGGTGCGGACGACCGGCCCCCGGGCATGCTCGTCGTCATGCTCGACGGCGTGGCCCGGCCGACGCTCGACCACGCCCTGGAGGCCGGGCTCGTGCCCACGATGGAGCGCTGGCTCGGGTCGGGCAGCCATCGGCTCGAGTCGTGGTGGGCCCGCGTCCCGTGCACCACCCCGGCCAGCACCCTGGGCCTGCTGCACGGCACCACCGACGCGGTGCCGGCGTTCCGATGGTGGTCGCGGCGGCTCGGGCGACTGGTGGTGACGAACCGGCCGGCGGACGCCGCCGAGGTGGAGCGGTCCGCCTCCGACGGCCGTGGGCTGCTCGCCGACGGCGGGGTGGCGGTGTCGACGATGTTCTCCGGCGACGCCCCGACCAGCCTGCTCGTGATGAGCCGCGCGACGGAAGGGCTCGGCCCCGGCCAGCTGTTCGTCCGCTTCTTCTCGAGCCCGTTCGTGCTGGTGCGGGCGGTGGTCGGGACCGTCGGGGAGGCGCTCAAGGAGGTGTACCAGGGGTGGCAGCAGGTGGTGCGCGGGGTGCGTCCCCGGGTGGCGCGTCGCGGCTGGTACCCGGTGCTGCGGGCGGTGACCAACGTGCTGCTGCGCGACCTCAACACCTCGCTCGTGGCGGAGCAGCTCGTGCGCGGCGCGCCCGTGGTGTGCGTGGACCTCGTCGACTACGACGAGATCGCGCACCACGCCGGCCCGCTGCGGCCGGAGGCGCTGCGTGCGCTGGAAGGGCTCGACCGGGTCGTCGGGCTGTGGGAGGAGATCGTGCGCGGCGCCCCGCGCCGGTATCGCACGGTGGTCGTGTCGGACCACGGGCAGTCGCTGGGGGCGACCTTCGAGCAGGTGGTGGGACGGTCGTTCGCCGACGAGGTGCACCGACTCATGGCGATCCCCGCCCCGGCGCCGGGCGGCCGGACGGACGGCGAGGCGTGGGGCCCGGCCAACACCGCGCTGCACGCGCTGCGCCGGGACGACGACGGTGACGGCCGGCTCCTGGTCGGGCCGGACCGCGACACCGGCCGGACGAGCCTGCCCGAGGTCGAGGTGATCGGCTCGGGCAACCTCGGGATGGTGTGGTTCTGCCGCGAGCCGCGCCGGCTGTCGGCCGCGGAGGTCGCGGCGCGTTGGCCCGCGCTCGTGCCCGGCCTGGTCGAGTCGCCCGCCGTGGGCTTCGTCGTGGTCCACGGCGCGCAGGGGCCGGTGGCGCGCGGGCGGCTCGGCTCCCACGACCTGGCGACCGGCCGCGTGACCGGTCGGGACCCCCTGGTCGGCTACGGGTCGCGGGCGCGTGCCGACCTCCTGCGCGTCGCCGGGCTGGAGGACGCCGGCGACCTCGTGGTCGTGTCCTCGGTCGGCCCGATGGGCCGGGTGCACGCGCTCGAGGGGCTGGTGGGCTCGCACGGCGGGCTCGGCGGCGCGCAGGGCGAGGCGCTGCTGCTGCACCCCGCCGACCTCGTCGTGCCCGACGACGAGCGCGAGGACGTGGACGGTGCCCGCGTGCTGGTGGGTGCGGAGGCGGTGCACCGCCGGCTCGTCGCCTGGCTCGCCGCGCTCGGCCTGCGGGAGGCCTCGTGAGCGGGGCGCCGGGCGGGCGCGGCGCCGACGGGTCGGGGCTCCGGGTGACGTGGCTCGGGCACTCGACCGTCGTCCTCGACGTCCCGCGCGCGGGCGGCGGCACCGCCCGGCTCGTGACGGACCCGCTGCTGCGGCGGCACGCGGGCCTCCTGCGGCGTCGCGGCGGGCGTCCGGACGCGGACGCCTGGCGCGGCGCGGACGCCGCCCTGCTGTCGCACCTGCACCACGACCACGCCGAGCTGGGCTCGCTGCGGCTGCTCGGGGACGTGCCGGTGCTCACGGCACCGGCGAACGCCCGCTGGCTGCGCGGCAAGGGCCTGCGCGGCGTCGGCCTCGACCTGCCGCCCCCCGCCGGGCACCCGCCGGGCCACGACGTCGCGCATCACGCCTCGCACCATGCCTCCCACCCAGCCCCCCAGCCCGCCCCGGAGCAAGGCCGCTGGCACGACGTCGCGGGCGTGCAGGTGCGCCTGACCGCCGCGGTGCACGGCGACCGGCCGATGCCGCACCGGCCGAACGCCGCGAGCGGGCACCTGGTGCGCGGGCGCGGAGCGACGGTGTGGGCCGCGGGGGACACCGAGCATCACCCGGGCGTGGGGCGCGTGCGGGAGCTGGCCGGCGGGCGGGTGGACGTGGCTCTCGTGCCCGTGTCCGGCTGGGGCCCGCGGCTGTCGGGCGGCCACCTCGGCCCCCGCGGTGCCGCCGAGGTGTGCGCCGAGGTCCGGCCGCGCGTGGCGGTCCCGGTGCACTGGGGCACCCTGCACGTGCCGGGCGGGCAGCACGTGCCGCGCGGGTGGATGGACCACGCGGGTGAGGCCTTCGCGGCGGCCTGCCGCCGGGCGGCGCCGGACGTGCGCGTGGTGGTCCTGCGGCCCGGCGGGACGTGGCGCGACACGCCCGGGGGCGACGACGTCCTCGAACACGTGTTCGGGTAGAGTCTGCCCCCAGGAGGGTCCTCGGACGTCGTCCTCCACAGCCGCGACGGACCGCCCCGACCGTGTCGGTGGCGGCACGTACGGTCGACGACAACATGAGCACGCAGCCACGAACGCCGGCGCGCAGCCGCCGCGCCCAGAACGCAAAGGTGACCGACATGCCCGCAACGGCAGACCGCGAGAAGGCACTCGAGGCCGCGCTCGCCCAGATCGACCGCAGCTTCGGCAAGGGCTCGGTCATGCGCCTCGGCGACGAGGGTCGCGCGCCCGTCGAGGTCATCCCCACCGGCTCGATCGCGCTCGACATCGCGCTCGGCATCGGCGGCCTCCCGCGCGGGCGTGTCGTGGAGGTCTACGGGCCGGAGTCCTCCGGCAAGACGACCGTCGCGCTGCACGCCGTCGCCAGCGCCCAGCGGGCCGGCGGCATCGCGGCGTTCGTCGACGCCGAGCACGCGCTCGACCCGGAGTACGCCAAGAAGCTCGGCGTCGACACGGACGCCCTGCTGGTCTCGCAGCCGGACACCGGCGAGCAGGCCCTGGAGATCACGGACATGCTGATCCGCTCCGGCGCGCTGGACATCATCGTCATCGACTCGGTCGCGGCGCTCGTGCCGAAGGCCGAGATCGAGGGCGAGATGGGCGACAGCCACGTCGGCCTCCAGGCCCGCCTGATGTCGCAGGCGCTGCGCAAGATCACCGGTGCGCTGAGCGCGTCGGGCACCACGGCGATCTTCATCAACCAGCTCCGCGAGAAGATCGGCGTGTTCTTCGGCTCGCCGGAGACCACCACCGGCGGCAAGGCCCTGAAGTTCTACGCCTCGGTGCGCATGGACATCCGCCGCATCGAGACCCTCAAGGACGGCACGGACGCGGTCGGCAACCGGACCCGCGTCAAGGTCGTCAAGAACAAGATGGCGCCGCCGTTCAAGCAGGCGGAGTTCGACATCCTGTACGGCGTGGGCATCTCCCGCGAGGGCGGGCTCATCGACATGGGCGTGGAGCACGGGTTCGTGCGCAAGTCCGGCTCGTGGTTCACCTACGAGGGCGACCAGCTGGGCCAGGGCAAGGAGAACGCCCGGGCCTTCCTGAAGGACAACCCCGACCTGGCGAACGAGATCGAGAAGCGCATCAAGGAGAAGCTCGGTGTCGGCGCCAAGCTGGACGCCCCCGCGGCGGAGGCTCCGGCCACGGGCGCCGCGGGTTCCGCCACGGGGCTGAGCGTCGACCCGGCACCGACCGCCAAGGCGGGCGCCAAGGGCAAGAAGGCGCCGTTCTGACAGGCGCCGCGCTCGTCGCCGTCGACGGAGGAGGGGTCTCGTGACGTCGGGGGATACTGCCCCGGGCGGTCGCGGCGTGGGGAAGCGTCGCGGCCGCCGCCATGCCGGCTCGGACGCCGGCTCGGAGGGCGACGCGGACGGCGCCGCGCGCGGGCGGCAGCGCCGTCGCACAGTGGCCGAGCGGCTCGAGGCCGGCGAGCTGTCGCTCGAGGACGCCACGGAGAAGGCGCGCGAGACGCTGCTGCGCATCCTCACGGCGGCCCCGAAGAGCCGCGCGGAGCTGGAACAGTCGCTCGCCCGCAAGGGTTACCCGGAGGCGGTCGTGGGGCCGGTGCTGGACCGGTTCGACGAGGTGGGTCTGGTCGACGACGCCGCCTACGCCGACATGCTCGTGCGCACGCGGCACGCCGAGCGGGGGCTCTCGCGGCGCGCGCTGGCGATGGAGCTGCGCCGCCGCGGCATCACCGAGGAGACGGCCGCCGACGCGCTCGAGCAGGTGGACCCCGACGACGAGCGCGCGGCCGCTCTGGCCCTGGCCCGCAAGCACGTGGCACGCACCCGCGGGCTGGAGCGCGACGTGCGCGTCCGCCGCGCCGTCGGGGCGCTCGGGCGCAAGGGCTACGCGCCGGGCGTCTCCTTCGGCGTCGTGCGCGACGCCCTCACGGAGGAGGGCGAGGAGGGCCTCGAGGACGACTACCCCGGCGTGATGGACTGACTCGCGCGCTGGCAGCGGGCTCCGCCGCCCCCGGTGCCGTCGCCTCCACGTCCACGCCCGTCATGGGTCTCCGCCCGCAGGACAGGATCTCCTCGCACGCCCCTAGGACGACGGATGCCCCCGGACGCGAGAAGCGTCCGGGGGCATCCGTCGTCCTGCGTGGCAGGCGTGACCGCGCGTCAGGTCGCGGACGGGTCTCCGGTGGCGGCGATGGCGTTGCCCGGCCCCGTCGTCTTGCCGCCGGCGACGGTCGTCGGGTTGCCGATCCCGGGACCGGTCCCCGTGGCGCCGGACGTGCGCCCGCTGAGGTAGCGGGAGAGCCACCGCGCCACGGCGGTCAGCGCCCAGTTGATGACGATGAAGACCACGGCCGCGACGGTGAGCGTCTGCAGGTTGTTGCTGTGGCCGTTGCCGAAGATCTGCGCGGCGCGCAGCAGCTCGTCGTAGGTGATGATCTGGCCCAGGGCGGTGTCCTTGAGGACCACGACCAGCTGGGAGACCAGCGCCGGCAGCATCGCGATGAGGGCCTGGGGGAGCTGGATCGAGCGCAGCACCTGCCCACCCGTGAGCCCGACCGCGAGGCCTGCCTCGGACTGGCCCCTCGGCAGGTTGCCGACGCCGGCCCGCACCAGCTCCGCGATGACGGAGCCGTTGTACAGGATGAGCGCCACGACCACGGCCAGGAACGCCGGCTCGGTGCCGATCCGGTTGAAGCCGAACAGGAGCCAGAAGAAGATCATCATGAGCAGCACGGGCACGGCGCGGAAGAACTCCACGACGACGCCGCTGATCCAGCGGACGGTCCGCGATCGTGCGAGGCGCCCCGACCCGAAGATCAGCCCGAAGAGGATCGCCCCCACGATGGCGAACCCGGCCGCGCGCAGGGTGTTCTGCAGGCCCGGGATGAAGTAGTCCTGCCAGGCGCTCGACGTGAAGACGGGACCCCACAGGTCCCAGGAGAGCTGGCCCTTGCGGCCCAGCTCGACCAGGACCACCGCCGCGATGCCGAGGACGACGAGCGCGCCGACGACGTTGCCGAGGACGATCCATCGCCGGGCACGCGGGCCGGGGGCGTCGAAGAGGACGGAGTGCTGGGAGCTCATCGGCGCACCGCCAGTCGGTTGGAGAGGTACGTGGTGAGCAGGCCGATGGGGATCACGAGGATGACGAAGCCGATCGCGAAGGTCATGAAGATCGCGTAGATGAGGTCGGCGTTGCTCTCGATCATCTCCCGCATCAGCGTCGAGGTCTCCGTGGAGACGCTCGCCGCGGCGGCCACCGTGGAGTTCTTCAGCAGCGCGATGAGGGTGTTGCCGAGGGGCGCGACCGAGCCACGGAACGCCTGCGGCAGGATGATGAGGCGCGCCGCCGGCAGGAAGGGCAGCCCGATCGCGCGGGCGGCCTCCGCCTGACCCAGCGGCACGGTGTTGACCCCCGAGCGGATCGACTCGCAGACGAACGCCGCGTGGTAGACGGTCAGGCCGATGACGGCGAAGCGGAAGAAGTTCTGCGCGAAGTCGTCGGACAACGAGATCTGCAGCTGCGTCCACACGGCCAGGAACGTGAACGTCATGATGACGGTCAGCGGCGTGTTGCGCAGGATGTTCACGTACGCGGCGCCGGCCCACTGCAGGCTCGCGATCGGCGAGATGCGCATGAGCGCGAGCACGGTCCCGAGGACCAGCGAGAAGATCGCGGCCCAGAACGTCAGCTGGATGTTGACCCAGAACGCTCCGAGCACGTCGTAGTTCGCGAAGAGCTCGCTGAACTGGGACAGGAAGTCACCCACGGTGTGTCAGCCTCCCGGGGGATGCGGCCGGAGCCGCGGTGGACGGGCGAGTGGTCGACACGCGGGGGGAGCGGCGCGGCCGCGCCGCTCCCCCCGGTGCCGATCGGACGGTCGGACGGCCTCGTCAGGCGCAGGCGTCCGGCGTCGGCGGGTTGAGGTCGGCGTTGGGCGTGTAGCCGGTGCCCTCGGTGTTCGCCTGGACGGCCTTCTCCCACGACCCGTCGTCGATCATCGACGTGATGGCCGCGTTGATGTCCTCGCAGGTGTCGTTGTCCTGCGGGAGGCCGACGCCGTAGTTCTCCTCGGAGAACGGGTTGCCCACGACCTTGACCTTGCCCTTGTTGGCGTCCTGCGCGGCGAGGCCGGCGAGGATGATGTCGTCGGTCGTGACCGCGTCGACCTGGCCGGCGGTGAGCGCGGTGACGCACTCGGCGTAGCCGGGCCGCTCCACGAGCTGCACACCCTCGGCGTACTCGTCCTTGATGCGCTGCGCCGACGTCGAGCCGGTCACCGAGCAGAGGTTCTTGCCCTCGAGCGTCTCGGGGCCGGTGATGTCGGTGTTGTCCTCGGCGACGAGGAGGTCCTGGCCGGCGATGAAGTACGGGCCGGCGAACGCGACCTGCTCCTTGCGCTCGTCGGTGATGGAGTAGGTCGCGAAGATCATGTCGACCTGGCCGGTCTGCAGCATGGTCTCGCGGTTGGCCGACGGCGCCTCGACCCACTCGATCTGGTCCTCCGAGTAGCCGAGCTTGTCCGCGACGTAGCGGGCGACGTCGGTGTCGAAGCCGGTGTACTCGCTGCCGTCCTGGTAGCCCAGGCCGGGCTGGTCGAACTTGATGCCGATCTTGATGGAGTCGCCGCCACCGGAGCCACCGGTCTCGTCGCCGCCACCACCACCGCCACCGACCTCGCCGCCGCCGCAGGCGGCGAGCGTGAGAGCGGTCAGTGCGGCGAGCGCCGCGGCCCCTGCGTGTCGTGTGCGCATCGTTCTTACCCTTCGTTGTGGTCGCCCGGGCGGGCCGGGGACGCCGATGTCAGGTCCCGGTCCGCGCGGCCGGCGGGGGTTCCCGCCCTTGCGTGGCTGTGGTCGTGGGGAGGTCGGGTCGTGGGCGGGTCAGTGGGAGAGGATCTTGGACAGGAAGTCCTTGGCACGGTCGCTCTTCGGCGCG
This sequence comes from Isoptericola sp. NPDC056618, assembly GCF_042792715.1. Taxonomy (NCBI): domain Bacteria; kingdom Bacillati; phylum Actinomycetota; class Actinomycetes; order Micrococcales; family Promicromonosporaceae; genus Isoptericola; species Isoptericola sp. NPDC056618. The sequence goes on from NZ_JBHTVZ010000013.1 coordinate 23,427, forward strand.
GTGAAGAACTCCTCGGGGGTGGCCTCCTCGACGATCTGGCCGTCCGCCATGAAGACGACGCGGTTCGCGGCCTTGCGGGCGAAGCCCATCTCGTGGGTGACGACGATCATCGTCATGCCCTCCTTCGCGAGCGCGACCATGACGTCCAGGACCTCGTTGATCATCTCCGGGTCGAGCGCCGAGGTGGGCTCGTCGAAGAGCATCACCTTGGGCTTCATCGCCAGCGCCCGGGCGATCGCGACGCGCTGCTGCTGACCACCGGAGAGCTGGGCGGGCATCTTCTGGGCCTGGTTCTTCACCCCGACCCGGTCGAGCAGCTGCAGGGCGCGCTCCTTCGCGGCCGACGAGCGCTCCTTGCGGACCTTGACCGGCCCGAGCGTGACGTTCTCCAGGATCGTCTTGTGCGCGAAGAGGTTGAACGCCTGGAACACCATGCCGACGTCGGCCCGCAGCTTGGCCAGGGCCTTGCCCTCCTCGGGCAGGGGCTGGCCGTCGATCCGGATCTCGCCGGAGTCGATCGTCTCGAGGCGGTTGATCGCCCGGCACAGGGTGGACTTCCCGGAGCCGGACGGGCCGATGACGACGAGCACCTCGCCCCTGCGCACGGTGAGGTCGATGTCCTGGAGCACGTGCAGCTCGCCGAAGTGCTTGTTGACGTTCTTCAGCTCGACGAGCGGGGCACCGAGGGAGGACGACGCCTCGGCGGGGTCGGTCGTCGTGGTCGCATCGCCGTGATCCATCTGTCGAACCTATCCACTCGGTGTTTCCGCGACCAGCACCGGGTTGTCCGGTTCCGCAACGGTTCAGTAACAGTGCACGCGCAGGGCGCGCGGTCCGAGTCCCGGCGGCGGTGGCCGCGTGTCTCGAGCGTCGTGGGTCGCGGTCGTCGTGCGACGGCGTCGTGCGGCGCTCTCGAGCGATGGGTGGGTCACCTCGTCGGGGCCCGGCCGTCGGGCACCGTACCCTAGATGCGATGTCCAGTACCACGCAGAGCCCCGCCGTGTCGGCACGTCCCACCGACGAGCCGTCCGGCCAGCGCACCTATCTCGTGCGCACCCTGGGCTGCCAGATGAACGTGCACGACTCGGAGCACATGGCCGGCATGCTCGAGCAGGCCGGCTACGCGCGCGCCACCGCCGAGGACGAGGCGGCCAGCCGCGCCGACGTCGTCGTGATCAACACCTGCGCCGTGCGCGAGAACGCCGCGACCCGGCTCTACGGGAACCTCGGGCAGCTCGCCGGGATCAAGTCGGACCGGCCGGGGATGCAGATCGCGGTCGGCGGCTGCCTCGCGCAGAAGGACCGCGGCGAGATCGTGTCCAAGGCGCCGTGGGTGGACGTCGTCTTCGGCACGCACAACCTGGACGCGCTCCCGGTCCTCCTCGAGCGGGCCCGCCACAACGCCGAGGCCCAGGTGGAGATCGCCGAGTCGCTGCAGGTCTTCCCCTCCACGCTGCCTACGCGGCGCGAGTCCGTGTACGCGGGCTGGGTGTCGATCTCGGTCGGCTGCAACAACACCTGCACGTTCTGCATCGTGCCGCACCTGCGTGGCAAGGAGCGCGACCGCCGTCCGGGGGAGGTCCTGGCGGAGGTCGAGGCGCTCGTGGCCGCCGGGGCCGTCGAGGTCACGCTGCTGGGCCAGAACGTCAACAGCTACGGCGTCGAGTTCGGCGACCGCGGCGCGTTCGCGAAGCTGCTGCGCGCCTGCGGCGCGATCGAGGGGCTGGAGCGCGTGCGCTTCACCTCCCCGCACCCGGCGGCGTTCACCGACGACGTCATCGAGGCCATGGCCGAGACGCCGAACGTCATGCCGAGCCTGCACATGCCGCTGCAGTCCGGCTCGGACCGCGTGCTGCGCGCCATGCGCCGGTCGTACCGGTCGGCCAGGTTCCTCGGCATCCTCGACCGCGTGCGGGACGCCATGCCGGACGCCGCGATCACGACCGACATCATCGTGGGCTTCCCGGGGGAGACGGAGGAGGACTTCCGCGAGACGCTGCGCGTCGTGGAGGCCTCGCGGTTCAGCTCGGCGTTCATGTTCCAGTACTCCCCGCGCCCCGGCACGCCGGCCGCGACCATGGAGGAGCAGCTGCCCAAGGAGGTCGTGCAGGAGCGGTTCGAGCGCCTGCTGGCCCTCCAGGAGCGCATCGCCGGCGAGGAGGCCGCCCGCCAGGTCGGGCGCACGATCGACGTCCTGGTCTCCGAGGGCGCCGGCAAGAAGGACGGCGCGACGCACCGGCTCTCCGGACGCGCCCCCGACAACCGGCTCGTGCACCTCGCGCTCCCCGCCGACCTGCTCGACGACGTCGCCGCCGGGGCCGAGGGCCTCGCCGGCGCCCCGGCCTCGCTCGAGGACCCGCGGCTCGCCGACGCCGCGACCCTCGACCCGCGCCTGCCGCGCCCGGGCGACGTCGTGACCGTGGGGGTCACGCGGTCGGCGCCGCACTTCCTCGTCGCGGACGCGGTGCTCGACGGCGGCGCGTACGCCGTGCGCCGCACCCGGTCGGGTGACGCCTGGGCGCAGCGGGAGACGGCGCGCCTCGGCGGGGGAGAGGACGAGCACTCCCACGGCACGGCGCCGTCCGCGGGCCCGGTCGTGCTCGGGATGCCCTCGCTGCGGGCCTGACGGTCAGGGGCGCTCGGGCCGGGCCGGCTCAGGACGGGCCGTCGGTCTCCGGCCCGCCAGGCGTCATCGCGCCCACGGTGCTGAAGAACTGCGACGACGTGACGAGTCCGCACGACACGGTGGCGGCGAGCTGTTCGTCCGTCGCGCCGTGCTCGAAGTCCACCGACACCTCGGTGTAGAGCGCGAGCCGTTCACCCTCCGCTCGGGCGTACACCTTGGGCCACACCCGCTCGCGGTTCCAGTCGTTCACGGCCTGCAGCACCGCCAGGCGGGCGCCCTCGGGCACCGTGCCGGCCCAGCGGCCGCGCACCTGCAGGATCTCGTCGTGGTCGCCGAGCAGGAGGAACCAGAACCGGTTGCCGTCCCACGTGCCGGTCACGTCGCCGTCGTCGTCCGTGCGGAACCGGTAGCCCCGGCGGGTCAGGTCGTCCGCGACACGGGCGTGGGACAACGGCCTCGGCGTCGTGCCGCGCGGTCCCGCGGGCGCGCGCTCCGCGCGGGCGGCCACGCGTGCGCCGGCGTCCTGCACGGCGCGACCGACCGCGTCCGCCGCTCGCCGGACGCCGCCGAGCAGCCGGCGGGCGGTGCCGCCGGACCGGTGTGCGCCGGTCACGACGCGTCCCGCAGCGGGTCGCGGAACGTGGTGTCGAGGTGCTCGAAGAACATCGACCCCGTGCTGAGGCCGCACTGCAGCAGCTGGTCGAGCTGCGCCTCGCCGACCGCGCTGCCGACGTCCACCGTGACCTCCGCGCACACGACGACGGAGCCGTCGTCGCGCACGCGCACGTACGTCTTGGGCCAGATCCGCTCGGCGTTCCACTCGTTGCAGAGCTCGAGGATGTCGCCGAGGCGATCGATGCTGAGGTCGCGGTGCCACTGGCCGCGGACCTGGAGCACCTCCGACCGCTCGCCCAGCACGAGGAAGTAGAACAACCAGCCGTGCCAGAGCCCGCCGACGTCTCCGTCGGAGTCGACGAAGTAGGAGAAACCGGACCGTTCCAGCCAGTCCGTCACGCGGTCGCGCGACAACGGGGCCAGCGCGTCGTCCGCGCCGACGTGGTCGGCGAGCAGACCCTCGATCCGGTCGTGGAGCTCGTCGTCCCGAAGGTCGCCCACGAGCTCGTCCTCCCGGCCGACGGAGGTCGGCCGGATCTTGCTTGCCCGGCGTGAACCGAAGAACCTCACCCGTCCACGCTACACGTCGGGACCCACGGCGGGGTGAGTGCGCCGAGGGCCGGACGGCGTGGGGAGCGGGCCGTGCCGGCCGCCGCCGCGGTGGCAGGGGCGTGACGAGGGCGGTCGCGAGGGCGAGGGTAGGTTGGGCGCGTGCCAGCCCGCGCCGTCGTCCTCCCAGGAACGTCCCTGCTCGTGCCCGGTGCCGGCGGCGGCGCCGACCTCCTCGCTGACGTCCGCGTCGCGGTGGCCGCGGCCCTCGACCGGCTGGTGGCCGCGTCCGTCACCCCGGCGACGACGCGGCGGGACGGTGACGCACCTCTCGTGGTGCTGGGGGCCGTGCCTCGGGGGGCGGGCGGCGGTTTCGGTCGGCGGCGGCCGTCCCTCGCGGGGGCGGGTGTCGCCGACCGCTGGGTGCCCGACGTCGCCGGGTGGGCCCGGGCGGACCCGGCGCCGGCCCGTCCGGCGCACGTGCCGGCATCGGTGGCGCTGCTCGCGCTGCGCGCCGCGCTGCGGCGAGCGGGACACGACGGACCGCCCGACGTCGTCGTGCTCGAGGTGTCCGACGCCGCCGGGGCGCCGGCCGAGGCGGTCGCCGCGCTGCACCGCGCCCCCGCGGTCGTCGTCGCGGGGGGCGCCGCGCCCGGGGCCCCGGGCGCCGCGGCGGTGCCGGACCCGCAGCCGGGCTCGACGCCCGACCGGGGACCCGGCTGCCCGGTGCTCCTCGCGCCGGCGGTCTCGGCCCTGCTGGACGGCGCCGTGGCGCCGGGCCGGTGGTCGTGGGGCGTGACGACCGTCCCCGGCGGCCACGAGCACCTGCCGCCGTCCTACGGAATCGCCGAGGGACGCGTGGGCTGACCAGCCGACCGGCCCTGCGCCGGGTGCCGGGCGTCAGGGCACGAGCGACGCGGCGACGGCGTCGGCCTCCTCGGCGCGACCCAGACCCCGGAGCGTCCCGACGAGCTCGTCCGCGACGGTGGCCAGGTCCGCCCGCGCGCCCACCGCCGCGAGACCTTCCAGCGCGGCCCGCAGCGGGTCGACCGCCGCGGTGGCGTCGCCCGTGGCCCGGAGCGCGCTGCCGGCCAGCCAGAACGCGTGGGCGGCGTCGAAGGGGAGGCCGGCACGACCGAACTCCTCGGCCACCGTCTCCGCCTGGCGCGCCGCCTCGGCGTGCTGCCCCGCGGTCGCGAGGAGGCGGGCGCGCACGTCGCGCAGCTGCCGCTCCTCGGCGGCGGCGAACGCGGCGCGGCGGGTCGCGAGGTCCTCCGACAGCGCGGGCGTCGGCGCCGCGGGCGCCTCGTCCGCGGGGCGCGCGACGTCCTCGAGCACCCGCTCGACGGCGGCGAGGGCGGCGTCGACGTCGCCGACGCGAGCCTGGGCCCCGGCGGCGGCCCGGACCACGGGGCCCACGTAGGCGGGGTCGGTCCCCGCGGCCCGGAGCAGGCCGACGGCCCGACCGAACGCGGGCACCGCGCCCTCGTCGTCGCCCAGGGCGGCGGCGACCTGCGCGGCCTCGGCCAGGGCGAAGCCGGCGTCCTCGAGCCGCCCGGCCTCCTCGGCCACGCGGGCGGCGGTGAGGTAGGCCGCGGAGGCCTCGACGGGGTCGGGCTCGAGCTCCGCCCGTGCGAGAGCGGCGGCGACCGGGTCGGCGTCGTCGCGCGGGTCCGTCACGCCGGCGAGGTCGACGCCGGCGGGGGAGCCCGCGTCCGCGCCCGCGAGAGACGTGGGCAGCCCGTCGGTGAGCACGTCGGTCAGCGCGTCGGGCACCGGGCCGGGGGCGGGGTCGGTCGCGGCGGCCGTGCGCTCGGCGGCGGCGAGCACGCCGAGCTCGACGGGAAGGCGGCGCGACTGCCGTTCCCACGCGGCGTCGAGCAGGCGGGCGTGCCGGTCGGTGCCGTGCCGGGCGTCGAAGGCGCGGGCGACCGGCGCGAGCTCGCCGCGCGCCCACGCGTCCAGCTCGGCGACCGTGCGCGCCGGCACCCCCGCGAGCTCGACGGGCGTCTCGGCGTGCGTCTCGCGCAGCACGCCCGTGGCGACCGCGACGTGGGTGAGCACGGCGAAGCGCTCGCCCGGCGAGTCGGACACCGTGAGGTGCTCGGGGGAGGCGTGCAGGAGCCGCAGGGCGCGCTCCGGGTGCCCGGTCCGCGCGAGGAACTCCACGTGGCGGGAGGTGGCGATCTCCTTCGACACCGCGGCGTCGAGGTGGCTCATCGCGCTGCGGTGCGCGGCCGCGGCACCCGCGGCGTCGCCCAGGTCCAGCAGGAGCAGCTGCAGCAGGGACTCCATCCCCGCGGGCTCGTCGCCGCAGGTGGCGCCCGACGCGACGGCGGCGCTCACGACGTCGGCCGCCTCGCGGACGCGGCCGGTCTCGGCGAGGTACTCCGCCTGACCGGCGGGCAGGCAGGCGGCGCAGTCCGAGAAGGAGTCGCGGGGCGTGGTGATCCAGGTGCGGTACGCCTCCTCCGTGCCGGGGGCACCCTGGGCGCGCAGCCAGGCGAACCGCTCGCCGGCCACCGCGCTGGTCCCGTTCCCGGCCAGCGCGTAGCGGCGCTCCATGTCGTCGAGCGTCGCGTCGAGCTGTGCGGTCGGGACGGAGGGGAAGCGGGCGAGCAGGCCCACCATCCACTTGAACGACCAGAACAGCGAGTGGGTGTCGCTGCCGTCGAACAGCTCCGGGTGCTCGTCCCACCAGCGCAACAGCTGCGTGAACGGCAGGAACGCCTTCTCGGCCTCGGGCGTCGAGGTGTACGAGTCCACCAGCGCGAACAGGGCGTACGCGCGGGCCTCGTCCGGGCCCTCCGCGGTGATGCGGGCGGCCTCCTGCTCCGCGGCGGCGCTGCGCGCGACGCCGTACGGCATGCTCATGATCGTCGAGACGGCGCGGTTCGCCTCGTCCAGGGTGCGGGTCATCGGGCGTCGTCCTCGGTGTCGGTGGTGCGGGGCTCGGTGGTGCGGGGCTCGGTGGTGCTGGCGTCGGGCAGGGCACGCTCGAGCAGCGTGCGCAGGGCGTGGTCGAGCAGGCTCGCCTCGGCGCCGGCCAGCGGCCGGCCCGACGCGAGCAGGGCGGTCACGTACAGCGACCGGGCGCCCGCCGCGCGGACGGGGGCGTCGTCGGCCGCGAGCAGCGCGCGGACCGTCGGGTTGGCGTCGTTCAGCACGAGACGGCGGGCACGGGCCGGGCCGGCGAGGCCGGTGAGGACGGAGCCCCAGACGTCCGTGGCGTCGCCGACGGGGGCTGCGGCCGCGCGGGCCTGACGGGCGTGCTCCCCGTCCCGGTCGGTGAGCACCATCGCGGGCACCTCGGACGGCGAGAAGACCCGCAGCTGGACGTCGCAGTCCTGGTCGGCGAGGTCGTCGCCGAGGGCGGCGAGCGCGGCGGTCACCTCGAGCTCGCGCAGCGGCTCCACCTCGCCCAGCACGGCCTCGAGGTCGCCCGGCGCCACCGGGGCGAGGCGCCACCCCGGTCGTCGCCGGGCGACGCGGGCGAGCAGGTCGGCGTCGTAGACGTACCCCGCGTTGAGCACCGGCAGGCCCTGCGCCGCGGCGACCGCGGCCACCCGGCGGTACTCCTCGACGCTGGTGGTCCACAGCACCCGCGCGGGCGCCTCCCCGTCGGAGGGCTCGGCCAGGTCGGCGAGCGTGCGCGTGCCGACGGTGGTCTCGAACGGCAGCACCCGGGCGGCGAGGTCGAGCATGGCGTCGTCCTGCACCGCCAGGGCGCGGACCGCGAGGTGGTGCGTGGACAGGAACGACCGTGCCAGCGGCGACGGCTCGGCCAGCGTCTCGAGGGCCCAGGCACGGACCTGCTCGCCGAGCGCCTCGCGGGTGGCGAACAGCACGTCGTCCTCGAACAACCCCTCGCGCGACGCCGTCGGCCGCAGGGCGGACGCGTCGACGACGCAGCGGACGAAGAACGCCCACTCGGGCAGGAGGCTCTCGACGCCCGTGCCGAGCAGCATGCGCTTGAGCGACACCCGGTGGTGCGCGGCGGTCGTCGGCGCCACGGCGGCGGGGAGCACGAACGCGACCCCGCTGAGCCCGGCGACGGGCAGGTCGAGGTCGATGTGGGCCAGCGGCGTGAAGCCGAGGGTGCGCTCGCAGTACGCCGCCAGCGCCCGCGCGCGCTCGGCGTCGTCCGCACGGGTCGCGCGCCAGGGCAGCTCGCCTCCGCTGAGGCGGCGCCTGACCGTGCCGCCGTCGTCCAGGCGCACCTCGACCGACACGTCCACGGGCAGCAGCCCGCCGAAGTCGGCGGCGAGGGCCGCGACGGTGTCGGGCTCGAGCCAGTGCTCCGCGTCGCGCAGCGGGCGCAGCCGGACGACGCTCCCGGGCTCGCCGGGAGCCGAGGGGTCGGCGGGGTCGAGCTCGGTGAGCTCGTACCGCCCGTCGGCGTAGCCGCGCCACCGCACGGGCGCGGCCTGCGGGTCGCGCGCCGAGCGCGACACGAGGTCGATCTCGTCGGCGACCATGAACGCCGACAGCAGGCCGATCCCGAACTGGCCGAGGAACTCCTCGCGCCCGCCCCCGAACCCCGTGCCGAGAGCCCCGGCGAGCGGGTCGGCCGGGTCGGCAGGCCCGGCGTCGCGCTTCGAGCTGTGCCCGATCGTGGCCAGCAGGTCGCGGGCCTCGTCGGCGGTGAGGCCGACGCCCGTGTCGTGCACCTCGAGACCGCCGTCGTCCAGCGGGCGCAGCAGCACGCGCGCGGGCGCGTCGGCGTCCAGGGCGCGGCGCGCGGTGATCGCGTCGACGCCGTTCTGCAGCAGCTCGCGCAGGTAGACGCGGGGGCTCGAGTACAGGTGCCGGCTCAGCAGCTCGACCAGCCCGCGCAGGTCGACCTGGAAGGCGTCGGTGCCGCTGGTCACCGCGCGTCGCCCGCCGCGGGGCGTGCGGCCTCCTGCTCCGCCCCCTGCGGGCCGTCGCCCGCCGGGTAGCGCTCGTCCAGCATCTCGAAGAAGGACAGGCCCGTGGCGAGGCCGCAGTCGACGATCCGCTCGAGCTGCTCGTCGTTCGCGCCGCTGCGCAGGTCGGTGGCCACCTCGGCGTACACGACGACGGCCGAGCCGTCGTCCTCCGGGCGTGCGAAGACCTTGGGCCAGATGCGCCCCACGTTCCACTCGTTGATGAGCGCGGTGAGCGTCCCCAGCCCGGAGACCGGGAGCGTGCGGCTCCATCGACCGCGGATCTGCAGGATCCCTGCGGGCTCGCCCACGAGCAGGAAGTAGAACGTGTTCTCGTCCCAGACCCCGCCGAGGTCGCCGTCGTCGTCGATGCCGAAGTACCACTCGCGGCGCGTCATCAGCGCCTCCAGCCGGTCCCGGGTGAGCGGGGCGGGGGCGGCGGTGGCCGCGTCGGTGGGCTTGGTGAAGAAGGCCATGGGTCCTCGTCCTGTGCGGGAGCCGGGGCGCACGCGTCGTCGCGCCGGGCTCGGTGGGTGGCGAAGGACACCCTAACCAGCCTGTCCGACAGCCTTCGGACGGCGGGCTAGGGTCGTGGGCGTGAGCGCACCCGACCCCACCGCGAGGCCGTCCGAGAGCGCGCGCGGGGGCGGGTCCGGCGCGGCCGCGGTCGTCGCCGTCGTCGGCCCGACGGCGACGGGGAAGTCCGACCTGGCGCTCGACCTGGCGCAGGCCCTGTCGCCGTCCGGAGCCGGTGCGCGCGGCGCCCTGCGGGGGACCGCCGACGCCGAGGTCGTCAACGCGGACGCGTTCCAGCTCTACCGGGGCATGGACGTCGGGACGGCGAAGGTGCCGGTCGCCGAGCGGCGCGGGATCGTGCACCACCAGCTCGACGTCCTGGACCCGCTCGAGGACGCGTCCGTGGCGCGGTACCAGAGCGCGGCGCGCGCCGACCTGGAGGCGATCGCGGGCCGCGGGGCGCGCGCCGTCGTCGTCGGGGGCTCCGGCCTGTACGTGCGCGCGCTGCTCGACCACATGGACTTCCCCGGCACCGACGCGGCCGTCCGGGCCCGGCTCGAGGACCGCGCCGAGCGCGAGGGGCGCCGCGCCCTGCACGACGAGCTCGCCCGGCTCGACCCCGACGCCGCGGCGTCGATCGGACCGCACAACACACGCCGGATCGTGCGCGCGCTCGAGGTCATCGAGCTCACCGGCCGCCCGTACACCGCCAACCTGCCCCGCCAGGAGCACGTCCGCCCGGCCGTGCAGATCGGGCTCGACTGCGACCGCGAGGTGCTCGACGCCCGCGTGGCGGGCCGGGTCGAGCGGATGTGGGACGAGGGCCTCCTCGAGGAGGTGCGCTCGCTCGCCTCGGCCGAGCAGGGCGGGACGGGCACGGGCCTGGGCACGACGGCGGCCCGCGCGGTCGGCTACGCCGAGCTGCTCGCGTGCTGGCGGGGTGAGCTCACGCTCGAGGCCGCTCGCGAGGCGATCGTCGCGAACACCCGTCGTCTGGCGCGCAAGCAGATGGGCTGGTTCGGCCGGGACCCGCGGGTGCGCTGGCTCGACGCGGGCTCGCCCGACCTGCTGGACGAGGCGCTCGCGGTGGTGCGCGACGCCGACGCCGGGCGGCTGCCCGAGCCCGGGACGGGGCCCGTGCGCCGTAGTCTGGGCTCATGACGCTGCGCTTCACCAAGGGTCACGGCACCCAGAACGACTTCGTGCTGCTGGCCGACACGCGGGGAGACCTCGACCTGACCCCGGACCAGGTGCGGCGCCTGGCCGACCGACGCGCCGGGATCGGCGGCGACGGCGTCATCCGGCTCGCGCCGACCGCGGCCGTCGCGCGCGCCGGCGAGGCGGTCGCCGACCGTGTGCTCGCCGAGGAGCCCGCGGCGATCTGGTTCATGGACTACCGCAACTCCGACGGCTCCGTCGCCCAGATGTGCGGCAACGGCGTGCGCGTCTTCACCGCGTTCGCCGAGCAGCTCGGGCTCGCGGACCTCGACGACGGGCAGGAGCTCGCGCTCGGCACCCGCGCCGGCGTGCGCCGGGTCCGCAAGGAGCCCGGCGGCTGGTACGCCGTGGACATGGGTCCCTGGGCGCTGCCCGGCGGGCAGGAGGCCGCGACGCGCGGCGCCGACGCCGCCGTCCTCGTGCGGGGCTGGGACGCCCCGCGCCCGGCGTTGAGCGTCGACATGGGCAACCCGCACACCGTGGTCGCCCTCGCGCGCGCGTCGGAGCTCGCCGAGGCCGACCTGACCCGCGCGCCCGAGGTCGACCCCCAGCCCCCCGAGGGCACGAACGTCGAGCTCGTCGTGCCCCTCGCCGAGACGGTGGACCCCGACGGGCGGGCGGTCGGGCACGTGCGGATGCGCGTGCACGAGCGCGGCGTGGGGGAGACGCAGTCCTGCGGCACGGGGGCGTGCGCCGCGGCGCTCGCGGTGCGCGCGTGGGCCGCGGCGGGCGCCGACGGCCCCGTGCCGGACGTCTGGGAGGTCGAGGTGCCCGGCGGGCTCGTCCGGGTGCGGCTGCTCGACAACGGGCACGTGGAGCTCGCCGGCCCCGCGGAGCTGGTGTTCAGCGGCGAGACGGAGCTCGGGGAGCTCTGAGCGACCGGCGGCGTCGCGGGTCAGTCGACGCGGAGCACGCGGAAGCCCTTGGACGACGACGCCCGCTCGACGCCGCGGCCCAGCTCGGCCTCGATCCAGCGCGCCAGCGAGTCGGAGCCCAGGTTCTTCTGCACCACGAGCCACGCCTCGGCGTCGGGGGCCAGCCGGGGGATCCAGGCGCGCAGGAGATCGTGCAGCACGGCCTTGCCGACGCGGATCGGCGGGTTCGACCAGATCGCGGTGAACCGCACGTCGTCCGACACGTCCTCGGCGCGCACGGCGCGCACGTTCTTCAGCCCCAGGCGCGCCGCCGTCGAGCGGAGCAGGTCGAGCGCCCGTTCGTTGACGTCCACCGCCCAGACGGTCGCCCCGGGGGACGCGAGCGCCATCGTGAGGGCGAGGGGTCCCCAGCCGCAGCCGAGGTCGAGCAGGTCGCCCGAGGCGGGCGGGGCGGACACCTCGCGCAGCAGCACGCGCGTCCCCTTGTCGACGCCGCCGGGAGAGAAGACGCCGGAGGCGACGTCCACCTCGACCTCCCGGCCGGCGAGCTCGACGACGGCGCGGCGGCGCTCGGCGGCGGAGGCCGGCTGCGCGGTGAAGTAGTGGTCGGGCTGCTCGCTCACCCCGCGATCCTAGGTCCCGGGCGTCGCCTCCGGCGTCGTGCCCGGCGCCCGCCCCGCAGAACTGCGGGCCCGGCCTGCACGGGGAAAAACTCTCCACCGGGACTGTCTCGCGTGGGACCCTTGTTGTACTCCTACGGCGGCAGGACCGCCGACCCCGACCCGAGAGGCACACCTTGACCCACACCCCGACCAACCCCGACACCCCGCAGGCCGACGAGACCGCCGGGGCCTCCGGCGCCGAGACCTCGGCGGACGCGCGCCGCGAGGCCGAGCGCGACGCCCAGGCGATCGCGCAGGACGTCGTCGCCCGGGTGCTCGCACGGGCCGGGACGGCGCGGTCCGAGGGCGCCACGGTGCACACCGCCCACGACGGCGAACAGCTCGACCTCGAGGAGCGCATCTCGCTGCGCCGCGTCGCCGGGCTCTCCACCGAGCTCGAGGACGTCACCGAGGTCGAGTACCGCCAGCTCCGCCTGGAGCGCGTGGTGCTCGTCGGCCTGTACTCCGGTGGCGAGGCCGCGGCCCGCGAGGCGGAGGTCTCGCTGCGCGAGCTCGCCGCGCTCGCCGAGACCGCGGGCTCGCAGGTGCTCGACGGCCTGCTGCAGCGCCGCCAGAAGCCCGACCCGGGCACGTACCTCGGGTCCGGCAAGGCGGCCGAGCTCGCCGACGTCGTCGCGTCCGTCGGCGCCGACACCGTGGTGGCCGACACCGAGCTGGCCCCGTCGCAGCGCCGCGCGCTGGAGGACATCGTCAAGGTCAAGGTGGTCGACCGCACCGCGCTGATCCTCGACATCTTCGCCCAGCACGCCAAGTCGCGGGAGGGCAAGGCCCAGGTCGAGCTCGCCCAGCTCGAGTACCTCCTGCCGCGCCTGCGCGGCTGGGGCGACTCGATGTCCCGCCAGGCCGGTGGCCAGGTGGGCGGCCAGGGCGCCGGCATGGGCTCCCGCGGACCCGGCGAGACGAAGATCGAGCTGGACCGGCGCCGGATCCGCAACCGGATGGCCAAGCTGCGCCGCGAGATCGCCGCCATGGCCCCCGGGCGCGAGACCAAGCGGCTCGACCGCAAGCGGCACGGCGTGCCGAACGTGGCGATCGCCGGCTACACGAACGCCGGGAAGTCGTCGCTGCTCAACGCGCTCACCGACGCGGGCGTCCTCGTCGAGAACGCCCTGTTCGCGACGCTGGACCCGACCGTCCGCAAGGCCCGCACGGAGGACGGCCGACCGTACACCTTCACGGACACCGTCGGGTTCGTGCGGCACCTGCCGCACCAGCTCGTCGAGGCGTTCCGGTCCACGCTCGAGGAGGTGGGCGACGCCGCGCTGCTGCTGCACGTGGTCGACGCCTCCCACCCGGACCCCGAGGGCCAGATCGCCGCGGTGCGCGAGGTGCTCGCCGAGATCCCCGGGATCGCGGACGTGGCCGAGGTCGTCGTGCTCAACAAGGCCGACGTCGCCGACCCGGCCGTCGTCGGCCGGGTGCAGCGTCGCGAGCGGCGCAGCGTCGTCGTGTCGGCGCACTCCGGCGAGGGCATGGCCGAGCTGCGGGAGCTCATCGCGGCCGAGCTGCCCCAGCCGCACGTCGAGATCGACCTGGTCGTCCCGTACTCCCGCGGCGACCTGGTCCACCGCGTGCACGAGGCCGGCGGCTCGGTCGCCGAGGAGCACCTGGCCGAGGGCACCCACCTGCGCGGTCGCGTGGACGAGGCGCTCGCGGCCGAGCTCAGGGCCGCCGCCGTCGGGGGCTGACCGCCCGCCGTGGTCGCCGCCCACCGGTCGGCGACCCGGCTGTGGGCGGCGCCCCGGACGGTCGGCGGGGCGCCCTAGGATCGACGGGTGACCTCCGCCGACGCCCCCGACGCCCCGCAGCTCCTCGACCTGGCGGTGGGGGCCCTCGGGGGCGGACGGCGGGAGGGCCAGCGCCGCATGGCGGAGGCGGTGGCCGAGGCCGTCGACGACGGCCGGCACCTGCTGGTGCAGGCGGGCACCGGGACGGGCAAGTCGCTCGCGTACCTCGTCCCGGCGGTACGGCACGCGGTCGTCGACGGCAGGCGCGTCATCGTCTCCACCGCGACCCTGGCGCTGCAGCGCCAGGTGGTCACGCGCGACCTGCCGCTGGTCGCCGAGACGGTGGGGCCGAAGCTGCCGCGTCCCCCCAAGGTCGCCCTGCTCAAGGGCTGGCACAACTACCTGTGCAAGCACAAGGTGACGGGCGGCTACCCGGTCGAGGGCGCGACGCTCTTCGACCTCCCGGCCGACCCCGGCCCCGGCGAGGGGGCGGGCGCCGAGCAGCACCCGGCGCCGCCCGGCCCCCGCGGACGCGGCGGGCGCGCCGACGACACGGCGACGCTGGCCGACCACGTGCGCCGGCTGCACGGCTGGGCCGACGAGACCGACACGGGCGACCGGGACGACCTCGTGCCCGGCGTTCCCGACAAGGCCTGGCGGCAGGTCTCCGTGACGGCCCTGGAGTGTCTGGGGCAACGGTGCCCGCTCCTGGCGGAGTGCTTCCCCGAGCGGGCCCGCGCGGCGGCCCGCGAGGCCGACGTCGTCGTCACCAACCACGCCATGCTCGGCATCGCCGTCTCGGGGAACCCGGGCGTGCTGCCGGAGCACGACGCGGTCGTCGTCGACGAGGCGCACGAGCTCGCCGAGCGTGTGACGGCGGCCGCGACCGTCGACCTCTCGCTGACGATCGTGGAGCACGCCGCGCGCCTCGCCCGGCGGCACGGCGGCACCGAGACGGAGGCGCTCGACGCCGCCTCCCAGCGCCTGGGCACCCTGCTCGCCACCGCGCCCGCGGAACGCTTCCCGCTCGGCCTTCCCGACGAGCTGCGCGCCGCCGTGGGCGCCGTGCGTGACGCGGCGCGCGAGCTCCTCACGCGCCTCAAGCCCCAGGGCGCGGGGAAGGGGCAGGAGGCGCCGGACGCCGGGATGAAGATGGCGCAGTCCGCCGTCCTGCAGCTCTTCGAGGTCGCGGAGCGGATGGCGGCCGAGGACACGACGGCGGACGTGCTCTGGTGCTCGCGTCCGCCGGAGAACGCTCCGTGGGCCGGCGACGGCGTCACGCGCCTGCACGCCGCGCCGCTGGCGGTGGCGGGGCTCATCCGCACGCACCTCCTGGGCGAGGCGACCGGCGTGTTCACGTCGGCCACCCTCACGCTCGGCGGCACCTTCGACCCGGTGGCGCGCTCGCTCGGCCTCGCGGGCTCGGGCGGTTCCGACGAGACGGCGGACTGGTCCGGGCTGGACGTCGGCAGCCCGTTCGACTACCCGCGCCAGGGCATCCTCTACGTCGCGCGGCACCTGCCCGCGCCTGGGCGGGAACCGACCACGGACGCCCAGCTCGACGAGATCGCGGGACTGATCGAGGCCGCGGGAGGACGGACTCTCGGGCTGTTCTCGTCCCGCCGAGCGGCGCAGGCCGCGGCGGAGGCGATGCGCGAACGGCTGGACGTGCCCGTGCTGTGCCAGGGCGACGACCAGCTGCCGACGCTCGTCAAGGCGTTCGCCGACGACCCGAAGACCTGCCTGTTCGGCACGCTGTCCCTGTGGCAGGGCGTGGACGTCCCGGGCCCGAGCTGCCAGCTGGTGCTCGTGGACCGGATCCCGTTCCCGCGCCCGGACGACCCGGTGAAGGCGGCCCGTGCCCGCTCCGTGGAGCAGGCGGGCGGCAACGGGTTCATGCAGGTCTCGGCCACGCACGCCGCCCTGCTGCTGGCGCAGGGCGCCGGCCGGCTCGTGCGCACGGGGGAGGACCGCGGCGTCGTGGCCGTGCTCGACCCCCGGCTCGCGACCGCCCGCTACGGCTCCTTCCTCACCCGGTCCATGCCGGACTTCTGGCCGACCACCGACGGGGAGCTCGTCCGCGCTGCGCTCCGGCGCCTCGACACATAGCGTGTGGCCGTGGACGAGACACGCAGGACGACCAAGCTCGCGATCGTCGGGGCGGGCGCGGTGGGCTCCACCCTCGCGTACGCAGCGCTGGCCCGGGGCGCGGCCCGGTCCGTCGCCCTCCTGGACGTCAACCGCGCGAAGGTCGAGGCCGAGGTGCTCGACCTTCGGCACGGGGGCATGTTCATCCCCCAGGCCGAGATCGACGGCTCGGACGACGTGGAGGTCTGTCGCGGCGCCGACATCGTCGCGGTGACGGCGGGAGCCAAGCAGAAACCCGGCCAGAGCCGCCTCGACCTGGCCGAGGCGACGGTCGGCCTCACGCGGTCCATCCTGCCGGGCCTGCTCGAGGTGGCCCCGGACGCCGTGTTCCTCATGGTCACCAACCCGGTCGACGTCGTCACCTACGCCGCGCAGGAGATCAGCGGCCTGCCCCGGGGCCGGGTGTTCGGCAGCGGGACCGTCCTCGACTCGTCCCGGCTGCGCGACGCGCTGGCCCGCCACTGCGGGGTGGCCGTCGGGAACGTGCACGCGAACATCGCGGGCGAGCACGGCGACTCGGAGATCGTGCTGTGGAGCTCCGCGACGATCGCCGGCGTGCCTCTCCTGGACTGGCGGCCGTTCCGGGGGCACCCGCCCCTCGACGAGCCCGCCCGGCGGCGCATCGCGACCGACGTCGTGGAGTCCGCCTACCGCGTCATCGCCGGCAAGGGGGCGACCAACTACGCGGTCGGTCTGGCGGCCACCAGGATCATCGAGGCGGTGCTCAACGACGAGCACCGCGTGATGAACGTGTCGTCGCGCCTCGACGACTTCTACGGCATCAGCGACGTCTGCCTGTCGGTACCGTCGCTCGTCGGCCGACGGGGCGTGGCGGAGACGATCGACACCCCGCTGTCGGACGACGAGGTCGCCGGGCTGCGCGCGTCGGCCGAGAACATGCGGGCCGTGCAGCAGCGCCTCGGGTTCTGACGGCCCGGGGCGCCGCACCGGCGCTCAGAGGCTGCGGAGCACCGCCACGACCCGGCCGAGCACCTGCGCCTCGTCGCCCGGGATGGGGGAGTAGGCGGCGTTCTGCGGCAGCAGCCAGGTGTGCCCGTCGGCCTGCTTGAAGGTCTTGACCGTGGCTTCGCCGTCGATCATCGCGGCGACGACCTCCCCGTTCTCGGCGACGGGCTGGCTGCGCACGACCACCCAGTCGCCGTCGCAGATCGCGGCGTCGACCATCGAGTCGCCCGCGACCTTGAGCAGGAACAGGTCGCCGTCGCCGACGACCTGCCGGGGGAGCGGGAAGACGTCCTCGACGACCTGCTCCGCGAGGATGGGGCCTCCGGCGGCGATCCGGCCGACCAGCGGGACGTAGGACGGGGCCTGGGCCGGCTGCGCGTCGGACGCGGCGAGCGACCCGGCCACGTACCCGGGAGCGGGGTCGGCGTCGGGAGCGGCGGCCACGACGGCGGGCGTCTCGGGGTCGACGACCTCGATCGCGCGCGGCCGGTTGGGGTCGCGGCGCAGGTAGCCCTTGCGCTCGAGCGTGGTGAGCTGGTGCTTGACCGAGGACGGGCTCGCCAGGCCCACGGCCTCGCCGATCTCGCGCATGGTCGGCGGGTAGCCGCGGGCCTCGACGGAGCTGCGGATGGTCTCGAGCACGCGCCGCTGGCGGGGCGTGAGGCGGTCGGACGACGGAGAGAGCTCGCTCACCGACGCCAGCGCGGTCGTGGAGGCGCCGGCCGTCGTGGTGGCCGCGTCCTCGAGGGTGTCGTCCTGGGCAGCCCATGGCGTCGCCGTCGTCGTGGACGCCGGGGCCTGGTCCCGTCCGCTGGTCATCGCGTTCTCCGTCCTGCAGGGCGCGGCCCGTGGGCGGGCCGATGAAATCCGACAAACCTTCCATCGCGCTGTCGGCCACTCTAAGCCAGTTCCGGCCCGACATCAAACATCTGTTCGATCGGACCTCGACCGTGTCGCCGGGACGTGGTACACCTAGTACAGCAGTTCGACGTACAGGTGTTCGAAGAACAGACGTTCGACGGAGCGGCCGCCTCGCGCGGCACCACGTGGACCGGAGGCAGGACGATGCAGAACGCACGCAGCACCAGCGACGCGCACGGTTTCCTCGGGCTCGGAGGGCTCCGGCTCACCCGCAGGGGCCGGGTGGTGGTCGCGGCCCTCGTGCTCCTCGTGCTCGTGGGCGCGGGGCTGTTCGGCCAGCGCGCCGTCGCCGAGTCGCCGGGCGCGGGCGTCGAGGTCCGGCTCCAGACGGTGGCGCCCGGCGACACCCTCTGGCAGTACGCGCAGCAGGTGCGCGACACGGGCGAGGATCTGCGCGACGTGGTCGCCGAGCTCCGCGACCTCAACGGGCTCACGTCGGCGGAGCTCCAGACCGGGCAGGTCGTGGTGCTCCCGCTGGACTGACGGCGAGGACCGGCGCGCCCGCCGCGGGGATCCTGCTTGCGCGGACGGTCGCCCGCCGCTTACCTTGTCGGGCAGCCGGGCGCCGGTCCGGAGCCGAGCGCAGGAGACCAGCGATGCACTGCCCGTTCTGCCGCCATGCGGACTCGCGAGTCGTCGACTCGCGCACCTCCGACGACGGCTCGTCCATCCGACGTCGGCGTCAGTGCCCCGCGTGCCAGCGCCGGTTCACCACGATCGAGACGGCCAGCCTGTCGGTGGCCAAGCGCTCCGGGGTGACCGAGCCCTTCAGTCGGGACAAGGTCGTGGCGGGCGTGCGCAAGGCGTGCCAGGGCCGGCCGGTGAGCTCCGACGACCTCGCCGTCCTCGCGCAGAAGGTCGAGGAGACCCTGCGCGCCTCCGGCCGCCCCGAGATCGAGGCGAACGAGGTCGGTCTGGCGATCCTCGGGCCGCTGCGCGAGCTGGACGAGGTCGCCTACCTGCGCTTCGCCAGCGTCTACCAGTCGTTCGAGTCCCTCGAGGACTTCGAGTCGGCGATCACCTCGCTGCGGGCGGAGCGGGACGAGCGCGCCACCGCCGGCAGCGGCACGACCGCCTGACGCCCGGGTCGCCCGGTCCGGGCGAAATGCCCTGGCGCGGGGTGGCGGCCCGGGGCATGCTGGACGCCACCAGGTGCTGCGTGGCCCCGCCGCGCGAGCACACCCACCCCGACGGACGACGAGGTGACCGCGATGACGGACGACTCCAGGGCGAAGCCCTCCGAGGACACGAAGGCGCGCTTCCGGGAGGCGCTGGAGAAGAAGAACGCCGCCAGCCACCCGACCGCCGGCAAGGACGGCAACACTGGCCAGGTGCACGGCTCGGAGACGACCGGGCCCGTGCAGAAGATGTTCCGCCGCAAGTCGGGCTGAGCACCGGCCGACGCGCCGCGCTGGGTGACGTCCGAGATGTCGGTCACCACGTAGCCGATCTCGCCGCGCGTCGCGAGCATCTGCGCCTCGATGTTGGCGCCGTGGTCGGCGAAGACCTGGTTCACGCGGGCGAGGACGCCGGGCACGTTGCGGTGCAGCAGCATGATGCGGCCGACGCCCGTGTGCGCGAGCTGGAGGTTCGGGAGGTTCACCGACAGCGTCGTGGACCCGGTCGCCACGAAGTCGCGCAGCTTCTTGGACACGAACTCGCCGATCGCCTCCTGGGCCTCCTCGGTCGAGCCGCCGACGTGCGGGGTGAGGATGACGTTCGGCAGGCCGCGCAGCGGCGACGTGAAGCCGTCGCCGCGCTTCTTCGGCTCGGTCGGGAAGACGTCGACGGCCGCGCCGCCGAGGTGGCCGGAGAGGATGTGCTCCCGCAGCGCCTCGACGTCCACGACGAAGCCGCGCGACAGGTTGAGGAAGATCGCGCCGGGCTTCATGCCGGCGAACAGGTCCGCCCCGAAGAGGCCGGCGTTGCCCGCCCGCCCGTCCACGTGGATCGTCACGGCGTCCGCCTCGGCGAGCAGCTCCTCGATGGTCTCGACGCGGTGCGCGTTGCCGAGCGCGAGCTTCTCGGCGGTGTCGTAGAAGACCACCCGCATGCCGAGGTTCTCGGCGAGCACCGACAGCTGGGAGCCGATGTTCCCGTAGCCGATGATGCCCAGCGTCCGGCCCCGCACCTCGTGCGAGCCCTCCGCCGTCTTGTCCCAGACGCCGTCGTGCAGCGCCTTGTCGCGCACCGTGAGGCGGCGCGTCAGGGCGATGATCTCCGAGATCGCGAGCTCGACGACGGAGCGCGTGTTCGAGTAGGGCGCGTTGAACACGGCCACGCCGTGGGCGGCGGCGGCCTCGAGGTCGATCTGGTTGGTGCCGATGGAGAACGTGCCGACGGCCTGCAGGCCGGGGACGCTCTCCAGGACCTTGCGGGTGACGGTGGTCTTGGACCGGATGCCGAGGATCTGGAAGTCCGCGAGGGACTCGATCAGCTCGGACTCGTCGAGCGCGCCGGGGCGCGTGACGACCTCGATGCCCGCATCACGAAGATTCTGGGCAGCGACGGGGTGGACGTTCTCGAGAAGGAGGGCTCGCAGCACGAGGCCATGGTGCGCCGTGCGGGCCCGCGCCCACAAACGCGTCTCACCGTTGCGGTGCCACCTCCGGCGTCACGCCGCGACGAGCTCCACGATGCCGGCGGGCAGGGCACGCTCGTGCACGACGACGAGGCGTTGGGTGGGGCGCGTCATCGCGACGTACAGGTCCGACGCCCCGCCGGGGCCCTCCGCGACGGCCGCCGGCTCGACCAGCACGACGGCGTCGAACTCCAGCCCCTTGGCCGCGCGCGGGTCGAGCACGCTCACCTGGGCGTCCTCCGGGCGCTGGGCGAGCAGGCGCGCGCCCTCGGCCGGCCCGAGGGTGTCGGGCAGGACGGACTCGACCGCGGCCCGGATCGCCTCGACCTGGTCGGCCGCGGCCACCACCGCCACCCGCCCGGCGCCGTCGGAGCCGACGAACTCGCGCGCGAGGGAGACCGCGTGGCCCACGACCTCCTGGACCAGCACCGGACGCGCGGGACCCGAGGGCGTGACCCGGGCGAGCTCCAGCGCGCCGTCGACCTGCCGGGCGGCGGTGAGCGGCGAGACGGGGAGCGCGGCCTCCGCGGCCATCCGCTGCGCGGCGTCCGCGACCGCGGCCGGGGTGCGGTAGGAGACCGTCAGCTCCTCCTGGCGCCAGGAGTCGCCGAGCACCGGGTCCAGCGCGCGGGCCCACGACCGGGCGCCCGCGGGGGACGACGTCTGCGCGACGTCCCCGACGATCGTCATCGAGCGCGTGGGCACGCGGCGCACCAGCATCCGCCACGCCATGGGGGAGAGCTCCTGCGCCTCGTCGACGACCACGTGGCCGTACGTCCAGGTGCGGTCCTCCGCGGCGCGCTCCGCCGTCGTCAGCCGCGGCCCGGTGGACTCGAAACGGGAGGCCAGCGTCTCGGCGTCCACCAGGCCGCCGCCCGCGCCGGTGGACTCGAGCACGGACCGGGCGTACTCCAGCTCCGCGGCGCGCTCGGCGGCGCGCGCCCGGGCCTCGGCCCTGGCGATCGAGCCGTCCTCGCCGAGCAGCTCGGCGGCCTCGTCGAGCAGGGGGACGTCGGCCTCGGTCCAGGGTGCGTCCGGGTCGCGCCGGAGGGCCGCTCGTTCGCTCGCGGACAGCTCGGGCGCGGCCTCCGCCAGCCGGTGCGGCTTGGCGAAGAGATCGGCGACGAGCTTCTCGGGGCTGATCGGGAACCAGGCCAGGTTGAGGGCGACCCGCACGTCCCGGTGGGAGCGCAGGTCCTCGGTGACCATCGCGACGTCCTCGGGGGCGAGCTCGGTGTCGGCCGCGGCGCGGTACTGGTCCACGAGGCGCGCGAGCATGTCGCGCACGAAGGCGGCGCGGGCCTCGTTGTGCGGCTTGTGCGTCCGGCGCGCGCGGCCGATCGCGTCGCGCACGTCCCGGCGGCGCACGACGAGGTCGTACCCCTCGAGCCGGAAGCGGACGTCGCGCTCCGGGACGCGCTCGCGGGCGCGCACGGCGCGGCGCACGACGTCGCGCCACACCAGCCGCCCCTTGATCTCGGTGGCGGCGGGGGTGTCGGCCAGGTCGGCCCGGACGCCGGGCAGCAGCTCGCCCACGGTGGTCGCGACGACGCCGGTCTCGCCGAGCGAGGGCAGCACCTGGTCGATGTACCGCAGGAAGGCGCGGCTCGGGCCCACGAGGAGGACGCCGCTGCGCTCGAGCACGCGACGGTGCGCGTACAGGAGGTACGCGGCGCGGTGCAGGGCGACGGCGGTCTTGCCCGTGCCGGGGCCGCCCTGCACGACGAGAGCGCCGGCGAGTTCGGCACGGATGATGCGGTCCTGCTCGGACTGGATCGTCGCGACGATGTCGGTCATCCGACCCGTGCGGCGCGCGGCCAGCGAGGCGAGGAGGGCGCCCTCGCCGGAGAGCGTCGACGCGGCGAGGGAGCCGTCGTCGCCCTCGGCGCCGTCCGCCAGGGCGTCGAGGTCGAGCACCTCGTCCTCGAGCCCGGTGACCGCGCGTCCCGTCGTCACGAGGTGTCGGCGACGGCGGACCCCGGCCGGGTGGAGGGCCGTCGCCCGGTAGAACGGCGTCGCGGCCGGCGCCCGCCAGTCCGTGAGCAGCGACCGGTGCTCGGCGTCCGCGAGACCGAGTCGGCCCACGTACCGGGTGTCGCCGTCGTCGAGGTCGAGGCGACCGAACGCGAGCCGGTCCTCGACGGCGTCCAGCTGGGCCACGCGGTCCTCGTAGAGGGTGGCGAAGGCGTCCCGCTCGCTCCGGTTCTGCGGCGACCCCGACGGCCCCGAGCGCCGGACCTCCGCGAGCCGGTCGCGCGTCGCGCGGCGCAGCTCGTCCAGTCGGGCGTAGAGGCCGTCGACGACCTCCTGCTCGCGTGCCAGCTCGTCCTGCCTGCCTGCCACGCATCCTCCCCAGCGTCCTTCGGGCCGCGCTCTGACGACGGTGCGGCCCCGGCGGCGGACCATCATTGCAGATGCCGGGGGCGCCCGTGGGCACCGTCCGGCGCCGGGCGGCGACGCGCCGGGCTCCCGACACCTGCCCGGAGCGGAGGGCCGGGGCTAGGATCAGGCCCATGAGCAGCGGCGACGTCCTGCGAGCCGGGTCCGACGGACCCGCCGAGGACGCGGCCGCCACCGTCCTCCTGGTGGAGGACGACGACGGGGACGCGCTGCTCGTCACGGAGCTGCTCGAGGACGCCGAGGTCACGGTCGTGCTGCGCCGCGCCCGGTCCGTGGCGGAGGCGGTGGACGCCCTCTCCCGGCCCGGCGGCGCGCCGGGGGTCGACTGCGTCCTGCTCGACCTCGGGCTGCCGGACGCCGTCGGGCTGACGGCGGTGTCACGGCTGCGCGAGGTCGCCGAGCGCGTCCACGACGTGCCCGCCCTCGTGGTGCTCACAGGCCTGACCGGGGGCGACCAGGGGTTGCAGGCGGTGGCCGCGGGGGCCGACGACTACCTCGTCAAGGGCGAGACGGACTCGGGGCTCCTCGGCAGGTCGCTGCGCTACGCGCTCCAGCGGCGCCGGTCCGCGGCACAGCAGCGTGCGCTCTACCGCAGCGCGGTGCGGGCCGAGGAGACCGCGCGGCTCGAGCGGGCCCTGCTGCCGAAGCCCCTCGTCGGCGACGAGCGCGTCTCCGTGATGGTCGGCTACCTGCCGGGCGGCGGCGGCCTGCTCGGTGGCGACTTCTTCGACACCGTGGAGCGGCCCGACGGGTCCGTGCTGTCCGTCGTGGGCGACGTCGCCGGCCACGGCCCCGACGAGGCGGCGCTGGGGGCGACCCTGCGCACCGCCTGGCGCACCCTCGTCCTCACCGGCACGCCGCCCGAGCGCATCCTCGAGCATCTGGAGCGCGTGCTGCTCACCGAGCGGGCACGGCCGGAGGTCTTCGTGACCCTGTGCCAGGTGGTCGTCGCCCCCGACCGTTCCGGGATCGACCTCTACCTGGCGGGTCATCTGCCGCCGCTGCTCATCACCGGACCGGTCGGGGGCCTGCGCTGCGAGCTGCTGCCGCCCACCGGCCGGGGCCGGGCGCTCGGCGTCCCCGTCGACGGCGGGTGGGAGCCGCGGCGGATCGGGCTCGACGGCCCTTTTGCGCTCATGCTCTACACCGACGGGCTCGTGGAGGCGGAGGTGCGCTATGGCGGCGGCGTCCCGGACGCGGCGACGGAACCCGTGCTGGACGGCCTGGGCAAGGACGCGCTCGGGCTCGTCGCGCTGCACGGCGAGCGGCCCGCGCGCGTGGGCCCGTTGCGGCGCCGGGTGCCGCGCCTCGGGCAGTCCGGGCTGCACGACCTGGTGCGCGACGACCTCGAGCGGCAGGGCATCGTCGGCGTGGTCGAGCGCGTGCTGCGACGCGTGCGCGCGCTGCACGGCGGCCCGCTCACCGACGACGCGGCGCTGCTCGTCGTCGGGTGGACCGGGCACGACACGCCGTACCTGGGGGAGCGGTCCTCGACCCTCGCGGACTCGGCCGAGTGGGCGCGCCCGTGAGGCGCGAGCGCCCGCTGCACGACGTCGTCCTGCGGCTGCTGCTCATCGTCGGCGCGGTGCTGCTGCTCGCGCTCGCCGTCGCGCTCGTCGCGATCCAGCGCTCGCTGGTGCTGCTGCGGGTGGGCGCGGGCGACGAGGCCATGGACGCGGCCCACGCGTGGAACCTCACCCTGCTGGTCGTGGTGATCGTGCTCGTCCTGCTGGTGGTGGTCATGGGCCTGTTCATGTGGCGCGCCCTGCAGCGCGGCGTGACGCGGCCCCTGGCCCGGCTCGCCGACTCGGTGCGCGCCGCCAGCACGGGGGAGCACGAGCACGAGATCCGGGTCGAGGGCACCGGCGAGGTCGCGGCGCTCGCGGCCGACGTCGAGCACATGCGCCGCGAGCTGGTGCAGCAGGTGGCCGAGGTGCGCGCGTCGCACGTCGAGACCGAGAGCGCCCACGCCCTGCTCGCCGAGCAGGCGCGCGAGCTGGCCCGCTCGAACCAGGAGCTGGAGCGCTCGAACCGCGACCTCGAGCAGTTCGCCTACGTGGCCTCGCACGACCTGCAGGAGCCGCTGCGCAAGGTGGCGAGCTTCACCCAGCTGCTCCAGAAGCGGTACGGCGAGCAGCTGGACGAGCGGGCCGACCAGTACATCGCCTTCGCCGTCGACGGCGCGCGGCGCATGCAGCGGCTCATCCAGGACCTCCTGAGCTTCTCGCGCGTGGGCCGCTCCGGCAGCGAGCCCGAGGACGTCGACCTCGAGCGGGCGCTCGAGCAGGTGCGGCACGACCAGGAGGGCCGGATCGCCGAGGCGGGCGCGGAGGTCACGCACGACCCGCTGCCCGTCGTCCGGGGGGAGAAGGCGCTGCTGACGATGCTGCTGGCGAACGTCGTGGGGAACGCCGTGAAGTTCCGGGACCCCGACCGTCCGCCGCGCGTGCACCTGTCGGCGCGGCGGGTCGAGGGGCCGGAGCCCGGCTGGGAGCTGTCCTGCACCGACAACGGCATCGGCATCGACCCGCAGTACGCCGAGCGCGTCTTCGTCATCTTCCAGCGGCTGCACCCCAAGGACGTCTACTCGGGTACCGGCATCGGGCTCGCGCTCGTCAAGCGGGTGGTCGAGCACCACGGCGGGCGGGTCTGGCTGGAGCCGGCCCCGGGCGGCGGGACGTCGGTGCGGTGGACCCTCCCGGACCGTGACGAGGCGACCGACGTCATCGTCGGTTAGGCTCGGCAGACGTCGCTGACCTGCGACGATGCAGCAGAAGGTAGGGCAGGGGCGCGCCCCGACCGGGCGTTCGACGACGAGGGAGCGGGCATGACGGACCAGCAGACGGGTATCGAGGTCCTTCTCGTCGAGGACGACCCGGGTGACGTGCTCATGACCCGCGAGGCGTTCGACGAGCACAAGGTCGCCAACCGGTTGTCGGTCGTGGCGGACGGCGTGAGCGCGATGGCCTTCCTGCGCAAGGAGGGCGAGCACGCCCAGGCGCCGACGCCGGACCTCATCCTGCTGGACCTCAACCTGCCTCGCATGGACGGCCGTGAGGTCCTCGCGGCGGTCAAGGCGGACGAGCGGCTCAAGCACATCCCCGTGGTCGTGCTCACGACCTCCGAGGCGGAGGAGGACGTGCTGCGGTCGTACTCCCTGCACGCGAACGCCTACGTGACGAAGCCCGTGGACTTCGACCGGTTCATCCAGGTGGTCCGCCAGATCGACGACTTCTTCGTCACGGTGGTGCGGCTGCCCCACCGCTGAGCGGGGCCGGGAGCAGAAGCCCACGGGCCGGGAAGGATCCGGGGCGGGGCGCGGTTGACACTCGTGCGGGCGCGAGCCCGCCGGCGCGAGCCGGAGAACCGAGGAGGAACCCCTTGCTGGACCCGCAGAGCATCTACGAGGTCGACGAGGCCGCCGTCAAGAGCGTCCTGCCCCACCACGGGCCCGACGCGGCGTCGGTCGGCACCGGCCCCGTGCTGCTGCACGCGCTCGACGGGTTCGTCGACGCCGGCTCCGCGGGCGAGATCGCCGTGGAGCACGTCACCGAGGAGCTGACGACCACGCGCCTGGTGACCTTCGACGTCGACCAGCTCCTCGACTACCGCTCGAAGCGGGTCGGGATGACGTTCGACGCCGACCGGTGGTCCGCCTACGACGAGCCCTACCTCGCGATCGACCACGTCGCCGACCGCGAGGGCACCGGCTTCCTGCTGCTGCACGGCTCGGAGCCGGACCTGCAGTGGGAGCGGGTCGTCGCGGCCGTGAAGGGCCTCGTGGAGCGCTTCGACGTCTCTCTCACGGTCGGCTTCCACGGCATCCCGATGGGCGTGCCGCACACCCGGCCGCTGTCGCTGACGGCGCACGGCACGCGCCCCGGTCTGGTGGAGGACTACACGTCGTTCTTCGGCACCGTGCGGGTGCCCGGATCGCTGGCCGCTCTCCTGGAGTACCGGCTCGGCGAGGCCGGGCACGACGCGATCGGCTTCACCGTGCACGTGCCGCACTACCTCGCGCAGTCGCGCTACGCGCCGGCGGCGGTCGTCGCGCTGCGGCACGTGGAGCGCGCCACGGGCCTGGACCTCGCGACCGGCCTGCTCGCGGAGGCCGCGGCGGACGCGACGATCGAGGTCGAGAAGCAGGTGGGGGAGTCGGGCGAGGTGAAGGCCGTCGTCAAGGCGCTCGAGGAGCAGTACGACGCCTTCACGAGGTCGGTGGGGCGGCCGAGCCTCCTGGCCGAGCAGGCCCCCCTGCCCACGGCCGACGAGCTCGGCGCGGAGTTCGAGCGCTTCCTGGCCCGGCAGGACGACGACTGACGCTGCGCCGGCCGCGCTCCCGGAGCGCGGACCGGCCCGGTCCCGAATGGCCGATGCGCGGCTTCCGCGGCATATCCGTGGCACGGCGGTGTGGTCCGTGCCACACTGACCGCGTTGCAGAGGCGCTCCTTCGCACGAACCGGCGGTGCGGCTTGCAGCGACGGGTGGCCGCCCGGCCCGCTCGTGCCCGTTGTGACGGAAGGTCGAAGGATCAGCATGGCGCAAGGTTCTGTGAAGTGGTTCAACTCGGAGAAGGGCTACGGCTTCATCGCGCAGGACGACGGCGGAGCCGACGTCTTCGTGCACTACTCCGCGATCCAGTCGCAGGGGTACCGCACCCTGGACGAGGCCCAGCGGGTCGAGTTCGAGATCACCCAGGGCCCCAAGGGCCCGCAGGCGGAGCAGGTCGTGCCGCTCTGAGCACCCGGCTCGCCTGACGACGGCCGCGTCCCCGCCCGGGGCGCGGCCGTCGTCGTGACCGGGGAGCACGTCCCTCGGCCCGCCGCTGGTCCGTGCCGGGTCAGGCCCCGGCGAACCTCTGGAGCTCGCCCCCGACGAGGAGCCGCGCCGGGACGGGCAGGCTGCGCAGCCGGCGCGCGAGGCCGGCGTCGTGCAGGTCGAGCTCGTCGGCGGTGTCTTCGCCCGACTTGTCGCGGGCGTCGTCGGGTGCGGCGCGGACGGCGACGAGCACCACGTTGCCGTACCGGCGCCCCTTGAGCACGGCGTGCTCCGCGACGACGCCGAGCCGTCCGTCGGCGACGGCGTCCGGCCCGAACGCCGCGGCGAGCGTCGCCGTCTCCCGGCGCGCGAGGGACAGCGGGGGCCGGTCCGCGCAGTTCGCCAGCAGGACGCCGCCGGGCCGCAGCACGCGGTGCGAGGCCGCGGCGAACGCGGCGTCGGCCAGGTGGTCGGGCGTGCGGTCGCCCGCGAAGACGTCGCGCACGACGACGTCGAACGAGCCCGGCGCCAGGGACGCGAGGGCGTGGCCGGCGTCGTCGGCCCGCAGCCGGAGGCGGGGCGAGCGCGGCAGCGCGAACCACGACCGCACGAGCTCGAGGAGGCGGGCGTCGACGTCGACGCCCAGCTGGCGCGAGTCCGGTCGCTCGTGCTCGACGTGCCGCGCGAGGGCGCACCCAGCCGCCCCGAGGTGCAGCACCCGCAGCGGGCCCTCGGGCAGCCCCGCCAGCACGGCGGCCATCTGCTGCATGTACTCGAAGGCGAGGAAGCCGGGGTCGTCGAGGTCGAGGGCGGAGCTCGGCACGCCGTTGACGTGCAGCGTCACGCGGCCGGGGTGGTCCGGGTCGCGCTCGACGCGCGCCGTGCCCGTGTCGATCGGCACCTCCTCGTCGGGGAGTGTCGGTGCGTCGGGGGATGCTGGGTGGCGTCGACCGGACCGGCGCTCGGGGCGCGATCCGCCTCGGGAGGAGCGGGACATGCGACCAGTCTCCCCGCTCGGAGGACGAGGAGGGCCCGGGGTCCGGCGGTTGACAGGTTCGAACAGGTGTTCGACACTGGACGGGCGCGGGGAACCGCGGAGCACGGGAGGTGCAGGATGTCGGCTCGCACGAGATCTGCCGGTGCGACGAGCGGTCGTGGCCATGCCGGCCGAGCAGGTCATGTCGGTGGGGGCGCGGTGCTGCCCCCGAGCCCCGAGGTGACCCGGCTCCTCGACCGCTCCGACGCGGAGCTCGCGGCGGCCTCGACGGCGACGGACCCTGCCGAGCGCTTCGTCCACGCCCACCTGGCTGCGCTGCGCGCGGCGGCCGCCGTCGTCGCGCTGCGCGGGCGCCCGTCGGCCCGGAGCCGGGCGCGCTCGGTCTGGGACATGCTGGCGCTCGTGGAGCCCGACCTCGCCGCGTGGTCGGGGTACTTCGCCTCCGGTGCCCGGGTCCGGGCGGCGGTCGAGGCGGGGCTCGAGCCCGACGTCGACGCGCGCCGGGCGGCCGAGCTCGTGGCGTGCGCGGAGGACTTCCGCGACGAGGTCGGCCTCCTGGTCGACCCCCGCGCCGGGTTCGCGCGACCGCTCGCCGTCGCGCCGGCGGCGTCGTGAGCCGCGGTCCGCGGTCTGCGGAGGCGTTCCGGGACTGGGGCACCGACGAGTCGGGCACCTCCGTGCTGCACGTCGACATGGACGCGTTCTTCGCGTCCTGCGAGCTCGCCCGCCGCCCCGAGCTGCGAGGTCGTCCCGTGATCGTCGGGGGTCGGGAGCGGGGCGTCGTGCTCGCGGCGACCTACGAGGCCCGGGCCTTCGGCGTGCGCTCCGCGATGTCGATGGCCGCCGGTCTGCGGCTGTGCCCGCAGGCCGTCGTGGTGCCGCCCGACCACACGCTGTACCACGAGGTGTCCGAGTCGGTCATGGCGATCCTCGCCACGATCACGCCGCTGGTGGAGCGGATCTCGGTCGACGAGGCCTTTCTCGACGTGAGCGGGGCCCGTCGTCGGCTCGGCGCCCCGACGGTGATCGGGGCGAGGCTGCGCGAGCAGGTCCGTGCCGAGCACGGGATCACGTGCTCCGTGGGGATCGCGCGCAACAAGTTCGTGGCCAAGCTGGCGTCCACCCACGCGAAGCCGGACGGGATGATGCTCGTGCCGGCGGACGCGACGGTGCCCTTCCTGCGCACGCTGCCGGTGGGCGCGCTCTGGGGGGTCGGTGAGAAGACGGAGGCCGCCCTGGCGCGCTGGGGCATCACGACCGTGGCCCAGCTCGCGGACACCGACGTGCCGACGCTGCAGGCGGCGGTCGGGTCGGTCTCCGGGGCGCACCTGCACGACCTCGCATGGGGGCGCGACCCGAGGCCGGTCGTCCCGGGTCACGAGGAGCGCAGCGTCGGGGCCGAGACCACGTTCGAGCGCGACCTGTGGGACCTGGGCGCGGTGGAGCAGCGCGTCCTCGAGCTCGCGGACCGGGTCGCGGCCCGGCTGCGGCACCAGGGCGTGGTCGCGCGCACGGTGTCGATCAAGGTCCGCACCTCCGACTTCCGGACCCTGACCCGGTCGCGCACGCTCGACGGCCCGACCGACGTGGCGCGCGCGATCTTCCTCGTCGCGCGCGACCTGCTGGGCGCGGCGGACCTGCGCGGTCTGCCCGTGCGGCTGGTCGGCGTCCGCGGCGAGAACCTGCAGGTCAGGTCCGGTCTCGCCGAGCAGGTGACCCTCGACGAGGCCGTGGATCCGCGTCAGGAGGCCCGCCGCGAGGCCGAGCTCGCGCTGGACGCGGTGCGTGAGCGGTTCGGCCGATCGGCGATCAGCCTGGGTGCGGCGTCGGGTCGCCGCCGAGGTTCACCCCCGTCGACTACCGTGCCGGGCGGCGCGGGCATATCCTGAGGGCGTTACCGTTCCACCTCGATCCCCGGGGGGACTCGATGCCACTGTCCGAGTACGAGCAGCGAGTGCTGGAGCAGATGGAGCGCGCGCTGAGCAGCGACGATCCCCGTCTGGCCAACACCCTGCAGCAGGCGCGCCGCCGGTCGCCCCTGCGCTATGTCCTGGCCGGCGTCGGAGTCGTCGCGGGCTTGCTGCTGCTCGTGGTCGGTGCTGCCACGTCGCAGGCCTGGGTCGGCGTCGTCGGCTTCGTCCTGATGTTCGCCGGCGTCGCCTACGCGTTCGCCGCCCCGCGGCGGTCGGGCCCCACGGGCGTGGTCCGGCCGGACGGCACCGTGGACCCCGCGACCAACCCGGACCGCTCGCGTCCGGGCCGCACCGCCCCGCAGCCGGCGCGCGCGGCGAAGAAGGAAGGCTTCCTCGCCCGTCTCGAGGAGCGCTGGGAGCGGCGACGCGACCAGGGTCGTTGAGCCGCCAAGGTCGTTGAACGGCGGAGCGGCGAACCACCGCGACGCGTCGTCGCACGCACCGCTTCACCGCATGTACCGCAGGCACGACGAGCCCGCCCCGTCCCGAGGACGGGGCGGGCTCGTCCGTCTGTCGGCAAGCGCGTCCCGGGCGCGCACCGCGCTGGTGGTCCACTACTCCCGGTGCGGTCGGGCTCGTCTGGCGGACCCGCGACCGCCGCCGGGCTCATCGCGTCGACAGGGTCTCGCCGAGCCCGGAGGCCACCGCCGTCGTGAGCCGTTCGAGCTCGTCGGGCTCGGGCGCGACGGGCTCCCGTGCGTACCTGCTGGCCTCGGCCGCCCCTGCGAGCGCGGCGAGGTCCTCGCGCACCGCGGGGCTGAGCTCGCGGCCGCTCCGGGCGGTCACTGCGGACGCGATGGCGTCCGGGGCGCGGCGGAGCGTGGTGGCCGGCGGTAGCCGGACGCCCTCGGCGGCGAGGGTGGCGAGCACCTGCTGCCAGGCGAGCTCGGGATCGAGCTCCAGCGAGGCACGGCGTCGTCGGGCGAGCAGCAGCACCAGGCCACCCACCAGGACGACGACGAGGCTGCCCGCGGTGATCCACACCCAGCCGGGGAGGCCGGTGTCGACGACGGGCGTGGCCGCGGCGGCGGACGAGGCCGACGGCGTCGCCTCGTCCTCGGTCGAGGTGCTCCCCGCCGTGGGCTGCCGCTCGCGGAGGTCGTTGGCCGTGGGCGCCGCGGCCGGGTCGCCCTGGACGCGCGGCATCGTGTAGGCGGGCGGGCTCCCCGTCTGCTGGGCGGGCGTCGGTTCGAAGCGCACCCACCCGCTGCCGGGGAAGTAGATCTCGGGCCAGGCGTGCGAGTCCTGCCCCGTGATCTGCCAGGTGGTCTCGCCGGTGCGGTCGCCGGGCAGGTACCCGACGGCGAGGCGCGCGGGGATGCCGAGCGACCGCGCCATCACCACCATGGTCGTCGCGAACTGGATGCAGTAGCCCGTGCGGTGCTGCAGGAAGTCCCAGACCGGGTCTCCCGTGCCGCCGCGGGGGATGGTCGTCGAGTAGGTGAAGCGGGTGGGGTCCCGCAGCCAGCGCTGGAGGGCGACGGCCTGGTCGTAGGCGGTGTCGGCGTCGCCCACGGCCTCGCGTGCGGCCGCCTCGACGTCGCCCGCGTGCGCGGTGTCGGGCACCTGGGTGTAGACCTCGTCGAGGTCGGCCGTCGGCGCCTCCCGGAGGGTGGCGGGGTCGAGGTCCCGCTCGTGCACCGTGAGGGTGTAGGAGTCGCCCGCGGTCGTCAGCCCGCCGACCACCTCGTCCCGGGCGGGGTCGTACCCCCAACCGCCGCCGTCCGTGGCCACCTGGCGGGGGTCGATGCTGATCGGCAGCTTGTCGTCGCGGAGCTCGCCGACGTCGAGGGCGACGCTGCGGACGGAGGTCTCGCCGGACGGCGGGTCGTCGGGCCAGAGGACGTCGCGGTCGCCGAAATCCCGGCCGCCGCGCTCCTCCCCGCGCTGCCACCGTCGCCCGTCGAACGCCGTGGCGGTGTAGCTGCGCAACGGCCCGACGTCCGCGTCGGAACCGGTGTCGTAGGACAGGACCACGGAGCGGGACCGTTCGGTCAGGCTCCGCAGGATGTCGAGGTCCTCGGCGAGGCGGATGGTGTCGCCCGTGGTCGTGAAGGTGCGGTACCAGCCCGCGGGCCCGCCGGGGAGCGCGGCGGACGCGGTACCGACGAGGCCGGCGACGACGGCGAGGACGACGGCTCCGGCGGTCGTCGCGACGGCGCGGGACCGCTCGGCGCGCCGCACGGGCGCGGGCGTGCGCTCGGCCCGTCGCGCCCGGGCGACCAGCGGGCCGTCGAGCGTGAGGAGCAGCAGCAGGGCCGCGACGGTCACGACGAACACGCCCCACGGCACTCGTCCCGCGAGCACGAGCGGCGGGGCCCAGAGGGCGAGGAGCGGCAGGCCGACCGCCGCTGGACGGCGCAGCGCGCCCGCGAGAGCGTCGGTGAGCAGCAGCACGAGCAGCGTGCCGCCGACGGTGAGCAGGCCCATCGGGACGCTCCCCGTCACGGGGGCGACCTCCGAGCGGGCGATCTCTCCGGCCTCGCCGAGCCGCGCCACGACGCGCGACAGGTGCTCCGGGGTGACCAGGAAGGTGGGGTCGGCGGTGGGGCCGCCGTACCGCGCGAGGACGAACCAGGCGGCGACGACGCCGCCCAGCACGCTGGGCCAGGCGGAGCCGGACTCCTTGGTGCGCAGCCCCCGGGCGCGGGCCCGCCGCTCGATCGTGACCCGGGACGTGACCGTCGTCGCGCTGACGAGGACGATGCCGAGGAGGGCCGCGCGGGTCCAGCCCCCCGGCAGCACGATGCTCGTGAGCGAGAGCATCGAGGCGGCGACCGCCACGGCGACCAGGACCCCGGAGGCGACGGTACGGGCCGTCGGGCCCGCGTGGGCGGGGATCATGCTGCCCCCTCCGCGAGGAGCGCCCAGGCGCGGTCGGCCGCCGTGCCGGGGGGGCAGGTGGCCACGCGCCAGCCGGCGGCGCGCAGCGCGCCGACCGTGTCTCCCGCCGGCGCCGCACCGGCGTCCCGGGTCTCGGCCGGCGCCACGACGAGCGCCCAGCAGGTGCCCTCGACGCCGAGCTCGGCCACCTCGCGCAACGCGGCCTCCGGCTGGGGGCCCAGCACGGCGACGACGATCTCCTCCTGCGAGCGCGAGGCGCGCAGGGCGCGGACCGTCTGCAGGACGGCGCGCTCGGCGTCGGCGGCCCCGCGGTGCCCGCGCAGGTCGACCGCCTGGTCGAGGACCGTCGCGCGGCCGGTGCGCGCGCCGGCCGCGAAGGGGACGGGCGCGGGGCCCGAGCCGGTGGGCACCAGCCGCGTGGGGTGGCCGGCGTCGAGGAACGACGTGGCGACGGAGGCCGCGAGCTCGACGGCGAGCTCGCCCTCCGCGTGCGTGCGGGAGCCGCGGGTGGACGGCCAGACGCCGGTGCGCGGGTCGACGGGCGGCGGCAGCAGCGCCCGGTCGAACAGCACGGTCACGGGCCGCACGCCGGCGCTCTCGTCCGCCCGGACCATGAGCCGGCCCTGGCGCGCAGAGCCCGCCCAGTGCACCCGGCGGGGGTCGTCGCCGGAGACGTACTCGCGCAGGACGGAGTCGTCGGTGGACGCCAGCCGCGCGCCGGTGGCCGCGCGCTCGACGTCGCCGAGGACCCGCGTGCGCGTGGGCAGGCCGACGGTCCGGGGCCACACCGCGACGCGGGTCGCGGCGCCGAGCGGCTGCGTGGTGCGGACCAGCCCGAAGGCGTCGGTGCGCGTGGTGAGCAGCGGGCCGAGGGCCCAGCGGCCCCTGCGGGACGGGGTGAGCGCGTAGGAGACGGCGATGCGGTCCGCGTGCGCCGTCACCCGGGCGCGGATGCCGTGCGGCCCTGCCAGCTCGTGCGCGGCCTGCTCGGACAGCCGCAGCCGGGCCAGCCGCTCGTAGGCCGCGCCCGTGCGGGCGCGGGCGCCGACGACGAGGCGCACCGTGGCCGTCTGGTCGCGCACGACGGGGTTCGGCGTGAGCTCGCGCGTGACCACGAGCGCCCCCCGACCGGCGTCGAGGCGTTGCACCCCCATGAGCACCCAGGAGAGGAGGACGGCCAGCACGGCGGCGGCGCCGAGGCCCACGACGTCGGGCAGGTCGAGCAGGGTGCCGACCGTGACGAGCACCAGGCCCGCGACGAGCAGGGCCAGGCCGCGGCGCGTGGGCCGGACGCGGACGACCCGCCGCAGCGCCGGGTGCCGGGTGTCGCGCGGGCCGACCCGCCCCGCCCTGCGCTCGGTGGCGGCCGGGACCGTGCCGGACTCGTCGTCGCCGGACATCGCCGGCCCTACCGGCCGCGTTCGCGGGAGGGTCGCGCGAACGACCCCGCGGGTGCGGCGACGGCGACGCGGCCGCCGGGCACGGCGGTGCGCTGGACGATCTCGGAGATCACGTCCTCGGGGGTCACGCCGCCGAGCCGGGACTCGGTGCTGAGGATCAGGCGGTGGGCCAGGACCGAGACGGCGAGGGACTGCACGTCGTCGGGCAGCACGTGCTCGCGCCCCGCCATGGCGGCGGCGGCCTTGGCGGCCCGCAGCAGCTGGAGCGAGGCCCGCGGCGAGGCGCCGAGCCGGACCCCCTCGTGCTGCCGTGTCGCGCCCACGAGGTCGAGCACGTACTGCTTGACGGGCGCCGCGGCGTACACGGCGCGCACCGCCTCGGCGTACCGCACCATGTCGGCGCCGGTGGTGACGGGCGACAGGTGGTCCAAGGGGTCGGAGGACTCCTGGCGGTCGAGCATCTGCAGCTCGGCGTCCGTGTCCGGGTAGCCGACGGTGAGGCGGGCCATGAACCGGTCGCGCTGCGCCTCGGGCAGCGGGTAGGTGCCCTCCATCTCCACCGGGTTCTGCGTCGCCACGACGAGGAACGGCCGCGGCAGCGTGTGCGTGGTGCCGTCGATCGTCGTCTGGCCCTCCTCCATGCACTCGAGGAGCGCGGACTGCGTCTTGGGCGAGGCGCGGTTGATCTCGTCGCCGATCACCACGTTGTTGAACACCGGCCCGGGCCGGAACTCGAAGTCGTGCGTGGCGGTGCGGAAGATGTTGACGCCGGTGAGGTCGCTCGGGAGCAGGTCGGGGGTGAACTGGATGCGGCCGACGCGGCAGTCGATGCTGCGGGCGAGGGCCTTCGCCAGCGTCGTCTTGCCGACGCCGGGGACGTCCTCGATCAGGAGGTGACCCTCGGCGAGCAGGACGGCGACGGTCACCTCGGCGAGGCCGGGACGCCCCGAGACCACGGAGTCGATCGCCTCCCGCACCCGCGTGGTGGCGGTGACGAGCTCGTCGAGATCTCTGGCCAGGGCGTCGAGGCCGGTCCCCGTGGAGGGGGTCGCGCCGTCCCTGCGGTCCTCCGTCTCCGTGCGTGCGCCGGCCAGCGTGGGGGAGACGGGTTCTGGGTGCACGGGTGACCTCCGGTTCACGTGCTCGTGACGTTCTCGCAGCCTAGTGGAATCGGGGCCGGACGTGACGACGATCACCCGCTCCACCTCGCTCCACGACGCACCCCGCGTCCGGTGGTCGCGGCCGTGCGGCACCTCCGGGTACCGGACGCGCGCGGCGGACGACACGGGCCCGGCGGCCCGCCCTCCACCGCCCTCCACCGGCGGTCCGTCCGTCCCTGGCGTCCTGACCTGCGGCGATGTGTGGGGACTGTGGGGGGAGGGGGTGAGATGGGGAGAACTCCCCACCGTTGCCCGCGCCCGGTGGAGGAAAGTGGAGTAGCGTGGAGGCTGCGGGAGCGCGAGGGGAGGTGCGAGCCGTGGCAGGTCTGGAGGACACGTTTCCGGGGGCCGGGCTGCTGCTCGGCACCTACACCCCCAAGCTCGACGAGAAGGGCCGGCTCATCCTCCCCGCGAAGTTCCGTGCCCGACTCGCTCCCGGCCTCGTCATGACGAGGGGACAGGAGCGCTGCCTCTTCCTCCTCCCGATGGACGAGTTCGGCCGCATGTACGAGCAGGTGCGGCAGGCCCCCGTGACCAGCCGGCAGGCGCGCGACTACCTGCGCGTGTTCCTGTCGGGTGCCAGCGACGAGCTGCCGGACAAGCAGGGGCGGGTCGTCATCCCGGCCGCCCTGCGCGCGTACGCCGGCCTCGACCGGGACGTCGCCGTGATCGGCGCCGGCACCCGCGTGGAGGTCTGGGACCGCACCACCTGGGAGACCTACCTGGCCGAGCAGGAGTCGTCGTACTCCGAGACGTCCGAGCAGATCTTCCCGGACCTGCAGTTCTGAACCACCGGCACCACCCACAACCGCACAGCAGACGAGCAGCAGCAGGGCCCCGCACGACGAGGCCTCCTCCCGCGAGGGTCTGGCGCACTTCCCCGGTGCCAGAACGGCGCGGAGGGAGACCTGGCCGGGCGGGGCCCCGGCGACCAGCTGGACCGGACCCGACACGAGACCGAGCACGAGAGGAGGAGCACCGATGAGCACACCGGACGACCCGCGACCCGCGGGAGATCGTCACCTGCCCGTGCTGCTGCAGCGGTGCGTCGACCTCCTCGCGCCGGCGCTCGCGGAGCCCGGCAGCGTGCTGGTCGACTGCACCCTGGGCATGGGTGGTCACACCGAGGCGGTGCTCGAGCAGGTCCCGACGGCCCGCGTCGTGGGGATCGACCGCGACACCCAGGCGCTGCGCCTCGCGGGCGAGCGGCTGGCCCGCTTCGGCGACCGGTTCACCCCGGTGCACGCGGTCTACGACGAGATCGGCGAGGTCGTCGCGGAGCTCGGGCTGGACGGCGTGCAGGGCGTCCTCATGGACCTGGGCGTCTCGTCGCTGCAGCTCGACGAGGCGGGCCGCGGCTTCGCGTACGCCCAGGACGCGCCCCTCGACATGCGGATGGACCAGACGCGCGGCGCGACCGCGGCCGACGTCCTCAACACCTACGACGAGCGCGCGCTCGCGCGGGTGCTGCGCGAGTACGGCGAGGAGCGGTTCGCGCCGCGCATCGCCCGGGCGATCGTGCGGCGCCGCGAGGAGCGGCCGTGGGAGCGGACGGGCGAGCTCGCCGACCTGGTCCGGGCATCCATCCCCGCCGCTGCGCGGCGCACGGGCGGCAACCCGTCCAAGCGGACGTTCCAGGCGCTGCGGATCGAGGTGAACGGCGAGCTCGAGGTGCTCGAGCGCGCCGTGCCCGCCGCGATCGAGGCGCTGGCCGTCGGCGGGCGGATCGTCGTCGAGTCCTACCAGTCGCTGGAGGACCGGATCGTCAAGCGGGCCGTCGCGCGGGGGACGACGTCGAGCGCGCCGGCCGGCCTGCCCGTCGAGCCGGAGACCCACAAGCCCTACCTCGAGGCCCTGACACGGGGCGCGGAGGAGGCCGACGAGGCGGAGCTCGAGCGCAACCCGCGCGCCGCCTCGGTCCGCCTGCGCGCCGCCCGCCGTGTCCGCCCCACCCCCGACCACATGCGCACCACCGCGCCCCGACCGCGCACCCGCCCGCACCCCAAGGAGGACCGCCGATGAGCGCCCTGCGTGCCCCCGCCACCCCCGGGACCCGCCCGGCCGCGGCACCCCGTCGTGCACCGCTGACCTCGCTGCCGGGCGGCGCCGCCGACCGCGGCCGCCGGCTCGACGCGGTCCGCGCCCCCCTCCAGGCGACGTCGGGCGTCCCGTTCCTCGTGCTGTGCGCGGTGATCCTCGCCGGCGCGCTGCTGGCGGCCCTGCTCCTCAACACGTCGATGGCGCGCGGCTCGTACGAGGCGTCGCGGCTGCAGGCGGAGGTGGGTCAGGTGGCGCAGGACGTCCAGACCCAGCAGGAGAAGCTCCGGGCCGCGGAGTCGTCGCTGGCGGAGCGCGCCATGAAGCTCGGCATGGTGCCCGCCGAGGACCCGACGATGATCAGCGTCGAGAAGCGCGCGAAGGTCGGGATCGGCGACACGGAGACGCCGTGACCGGGCGGACGCCTCCGGCCCGCGGCGGTGCGCGGAGCGGCGGCTCGGGCGCGGGCTCGGGAGGCCGCTCGGCCGGCGGGCGCGCGACACGCCCGGGCCCGGCCCGCACGACCCGGGCGCAGCCACCGCAGACTCGAGGGGTGAGCACCTCCCGCACCACGAACGGCTCGACGCCGCGGGCGGCCGCGCGTCCTGGCCCAGGCTCGACCTCGCGGTCGACGCCGCGCGCGCCGGGCCGCGGCACGAACGGCACGACGCCCCGGTCCGCCTCGGGACGCGGGACGGCGGCCCGGAGCGCGAACCCGCCCGCGGGCGGCGGGCGGCCGCGGGGAGGGACGACGCCGGTCCGCTCCACGGGCCGGACGACGGTGCGCGGCGGGGGTGCCCCGCCGCGCCCGCGTGGCGGAGCCGCGAGCCGGGGGCGTCCGGGCGACCCCGGGCGCCGGCAGCGGTGGATCATGGTCGTCGCGGCGCTCGTGCTCACCGTCTTCGTGGGCCGGCTGGTGCAGGTGCAGATCTTCCAGGGACCGGCGCTCGCCGCGAAGGCGCAGGAGGCGCGGACCACGCACTCGGTGGAGCTCGCGCACCGCGGCGACATCGTCGACGCGAACGGGCGCGTGCTCGCGACGTCCGTCGACCGGTACACCATCTCCGCCGACACGCTCGCCATCCAGGGCTTCCAGGGCGGCCAGCGCGTGGACACCGCCACCGGCAAGGCGGTGCAGGACGGCGCGCTCGGCATCGCGCAGCTCCTCGCGCCGATCCTCGACGCGCAGCCCGCGGAGCTCGCCGCGAAGCTCAACGGCGACGACCGGTACGTGATCCTCAAGCGCAACGCCGTGCCCGAGGTGCAGCGGGCGATCGCCAAGCTGGACCTGCAGGCCTACGTCCGCACCGAGCTCACCTCCCGGCGCACCTACCCGGCGGGGACCGTGGCGGGCACGCTCGTCGGCTTCGTCGACCGCGACCAGGTGGGCCAGGGCGGGCTCGAGCGCGCCTACGAGGACGTGCTCGCGGGCACCGACGGCAAGGTCACCTACGAGCGCGGCCGCGACGGCGTCCCGATCCCGAACTCGGAGCGGGACACCACCGAGGCGGTGCCCGGCAGCGACGTGGAG
Organism: Isoptericola sp. NPDC056618; assembly: GCF_042792715.1. NCBI lineage: Bacteria > Bacillati > Actinomycetota > Actinomycetes > Micrococcales > Promicromonosporaceae > Isoptericola > Isoptericola sp. NPDC056618. Next base: position 62,859 of record NZ_JBHTVZ010000013.1, read on the forward strand.
CTGACGATCGACCTGGACGTCCAGTGGAAGGCGGAGGAGCTGCTCGACGACGCGGTCTCGAAGACCGGGGCGAAGTACGCCATGGCGGTCGTCGAGGACGTGCGCACGGGCCAGGTGCTCGCGGTGGCCGACTCGGGCGACGTCGACCCCAACGACCGGTCGACGTCCGCGGTGGCCAACGGCTCCCGCGCCGTGAAGGACGTCTTCGAGCCCGGCTCCACGGGCAAGGTGATCACGATGGCGGCGGCCCTCGAGGAGGGCTACTGGAAGCCCGACAGCCAGTTCCGCGTGCCGTACCGGTTCACCACGCCCAACGGCGAGTCGTTCAAGGACTCGCACGAGCACCCCGACCAGCAGCTGACGCTCGCCGGCGTCCTGGCGCACTCGTCCAACACGGGCACGGTGCAGATCGGCGAGAAGATCCCGCTCGACGTCCGCTACGACTACCTCGGCAAGTTCGGGTTCGGGCAGCCCACGGGCCTCGGGCTGCCGGGCGAGTCGGCGGGCATCCTGCCCTCGGAGCAGACGCTGGCGCACGACGCCCGCACCCCGTACACGATCCTGTTCGGGCAGGGCGTGGCCGTGAACGCGATGCAGGCGACGCAGGTCTTCTCGACGGTCGCGAACGACGGCGTCCGGGTGGAGCCCAGCCTGGTCGCCGGCACGCGCGCCTCCGACGGCACGTTCACGCCCGCCGAGGCGCCCGCGAAGGAGCGCGTGGTCTCGGAGAGGACCGCCGACTCGGTGATGCGGATGATGGAGTCGGTCGTGGGGGAGGAGGGCACCGCCGCCAACGCGCGGGTGCCCGGCTACCGCGTGGCCGGCAAGACCGGCACCGCCCAGATGTGGACGGGGGCCGGGACCACCTACATGGCGTCGTTCATCGGCGTCGCACCCGCCGACGACCCCCGCTACACGGTCTCGGTCTTCCTGCGCAGCCCCCAGTCGTCGATCTACGGCGGCGTGGTGGCCGCGCCGGTCTTCAGCGACCTCATGGGGTACACGCTGCAGAAGATGGACGTGCCGCCGAGCACGACCCCGTTCAAGCCCTACGCCCTCACCTGGTGAACGACGGGTGACCGAGGCGGTGACCGAGGCGGCGACCGACGCCGTGAGGTCCGTGACGGTTCTCATGCCGGGCGCCCTGGGTGCCGGGCCCGCAGCACGCAGACGGTAGGTTCTTCTCCGTGACATCCCCGCTTCCCCGTATCCGGCCCGCGGGCACGACGCCCCGGCGGGTGCGGGACCTCGCCCTGGCCTTCGGGCTCGAGGTGACGACGCCGGCGGCACCGGACGAGGGCGGCCCCCGGCCGCAGGTCCCCGCCGACGTCGTCATCACCTCGGTCGCGTCCGACAACCGCGTCGTCGCAGGTGGCGACCTGTTCGTCGCCCTGCCCGGTGCGCACGCCCACGGCGCGCGGTTCGCCGCCGACGCCGTGGCCCGCGGCGCCCGGGCCGTGCTCACCGACGCCGCCGGCGCCGCCACCCTCACCCGGGGGCCGGACGCGCTCGACCCCGCGGTGCCGGTCCTGGTCGCCGGCGACCCGCGGGCCGTCCTCGGCCCCGTCGCGGCCTGGGTGTACGGAGAGCCCGCCGAGCACCTGATGACCTTCGGCGTCACCGGCACCAACGGCAAGACGACGACGACCTACCAGGTCGACCACCTGCTGCGGGCCCTCGGCTGGACCGGCGGCCTGATCGGCACGGTCGAGATGCGCGCGGGCGACACGGTGCTCCCGAGCCGGCTCACCACCCCGGAGGCCGCCGACCTGCAGGCGCTGCTCGCCGCGATGTGCGAGGCGGAGGTGCGCACGCTCGCGATGGAGGTGTCCTCCCACTCGCTGTCGATGCACCGGGTGGACGGGATCGAGTTCGGCGTGGTCGGGTTCACGAACCTCAGCCAGGACCACCTCGACTTCCACGGCGACCTGCAGTCGTACTTCGACGCGAAGGCGTCGCTGTTCACGCCCGAGCACGCGCGCCGCGGCGTCGTCGTGGTGGACGACGTGTGGGGCGAGCGCATGGCGGCGGCCGCGCAGGTGCCCGTCGCGACCCTGCGCACCCGCGCCCCCCGGGACGGCGAGGCGGCGGCGGACTGGACCGTCACGGACGTCGCGCCGCACGGCACCGGCTCCGCGTTCACGGTCACGCACGGCGACGGGCGATCGCTGCGCACGTCGACGTCCCTGCCCGGCGGGTTCAACGTCGCGAACGCCGCGCTGGCCGTCGCGATGGTGCTCGAGGGCGGCGCGCACGTCGAGGACGTGGCCGAGGCCCTCGCCGCGGCCGACGGCCTCTCGGCCGTCGTGCCGGGCCGCATGCAGGTCGTCGGCGCGGGCGGGGACGGCCACCCGCGCGTCGTCGTGGACTTCGCGCACAACACCGAGGCGCTCGAGCTCGCGCTCGCCGCCCTGCGCCCGACGACGGCCGGCCGGCTCGTCGTCGTGTTCGGAGCCACAGGCGACCGCGACAAGGGCAAGCGGCCCGCGATGGGCGCCGCCGCCGTCGCGGGCGCGGACGTCGTCGTCGTCACCGACGACGACCCCCACGGCGAGGACCCCGCCGCCGTGCGCGCCGCGGTGCTCGAGGGCGCCCGCGCGGCCCGCGACGCGGCGCGCGGCTCGGGTCGCGACGTCGTCGTGACCGAGGCGGCGCCGCGCGCGGCCGCCATCGAGAGGGCCGTGCTCGACGCCGGGGCGGACGACACCGTCCTCGTCGCGGGCCGCGGCCACGAGACCATCCAGGAGGTCGCGGGCGTCGACCTCGAGCTCGACGACCGGGACGAGGCCCGCCGCGCGCTGCAGCGGCGGCACGAGAGGACTACCGCATGATCGCGCTGACCGCCGCCGACGTCGCCGAGGCGACCGGGGGACGGCTGCACGCCGACGCCGCCACGACCGTGACCGGGCCCGTCGTCGTGGACTCCCGCCGCGTCGAGCCCGGGGGGCTGTTCGTCGCGCTGCCCGGCGAGCGCGTCGACGGGCACGACTTCGCCCGCGGCGCCGTCGAGTCGGGGGCCGCTCTGGTCCTGGCCGCCCGCGAGCTCGAGGGCGTGCCGACGGTCGTCGTCGACGACGTGCAGGCCGCGCTGGGAGAGCTCGCGCGCGTCGTGCTCGCCCGCGTGCGGGCCGCGGGCGACCTCCGGGTCGTCGCGGTCACCGGCTCGGTGGGCAAGACCACGACCAAGGACCTGCTGGGCCAGCTCCTCGTGGACCTGCTGCCGGAGGGCGTCGCCCCCGAGGACGGCCTGGTGGTGCCCACCGGGTCGTTCAACAACGAGGTCGGCCTGCCGCTGACCGTGCTGCGCGTCACCGAGGCCACGCGCTTCCTCGTGCTGGAGATGGGCGCGGACGGCCCCGGCAACATCGCCTACCTCACGCGGATCGCCCCGCCCGACGTCGGCATCGTGCTCGCCGTCGGCGTGGCCCACGTGGGCAAGTTCGGTTCGGTCGAGGCCATCGCGCGCACCAAGGCCGAGATGGTCTCGGGCGTCGTGCCGGGCGGCGCCGTCGTGCTCAACGCCGACGACCAGCGCGTCGCGGCCATGGCGTCGCTCGCCGCCCCGGAGCACACCGTCATCACCTTCGGCACCATCCCCTCGGCCGGCGTGCGCGCCGCCGACATCGGCGTGGACGCCTCCGGCCGGGCGACGTTCGGGCTCGCCGTCGCGGGCGGGCACGACTCCTCCGACCACGGGGCCGACCCCGCCCCCGTGGCGCTGCGCCTCGTGGGTGCGCACCACACGAGCAACGCGCTCGCCGCCGCCGCGGCGGTGCTCGCGCTGGACGGCACCACCGCGGCCGCGGTCGCGCGCGTGGCCGACGGCCTGTCCCGGGCGACCCCCCTCAGCCCGCACCGGATGGCCGTCACCGAGCGACCGGACGGCGTCACCGTGGTCGACGACGCCTACAACGCCAACCCGGACTCGATGCGCGCCGCGCTGCGGGCGCTCGCCGTCATGGCGGGCCGCACGCGCCGCTCCGTCGCCGTGCTGGGCGAGATGCTCGAGCTCGGGGACGGCTCGCGCGCCGCGCACGACGAGATCGGCCGCCTCGTGGTGCGATTGAACGTCAAGCTCCTGGTCGTCGTCGGCGACGGGGCGTACCACATCCACGAGGGGGCCATGCAAGAGGGTTCCTGGGGAGAGGAGTCGGTCTTCGTGCCTGACCTCGACGCCGCGCGCGCGGTGCTCGCCGAGGCGCTCGAGCCGGGCGACGTCGTCCTCGTGAAGTCCTCCCTCGGGTCGGGCCTGTGGCGCCTCGGTGACGAGCTCGCCGCCGGCGGGCCGGCGGCCGGCGAACCGGCCGTGGAGGTCGCCCCGTGATCGCGATCCTCGTCTCGGCCGGCGTCTCCGGGCTGGTCGCCCTCTTCGGGACGCCCCTGTTCATCCGGTTCCTCATCCACCGGAACTACGGCCAGTTCGTCCGCCAGGACGGGCCGACCGCCCACTTCACCAAGCGCGGCACCCCGACGATGGGCGGCGTCGTGATCATCGCGGCGGCCCTGGTCGGCGTCGCGGTGTCCATGCTGGTCGCCGGGAGGCCGCCGAGCGCGTCGGCGCTGCTGTGCCTGTACCTGATGACGGGCCTCGGCCTGGTCGGCTTCCTCGACGACTTCACGAAGATCCGCAAGCAGCGGTCCCTGGGTCTCACGCCGAAGGCGAAGATCATCGGCCAGGGCTTCGTCGGGATCAGCTTCGCGGTCCTCGCGCTGCAGTTCCCCAACGCGAACGCCCGGACGCCCGCGTCCACGCGGATCTCGTTCCTGCGCGACACCAACCTCGACCTGGCGTTCGCCGGAGTCACGGTGGGGCTCATCCTCTTCGTGATCTGGGCGAACTTCCTCATCACCGCCTGGTCGAACGCGGTGAACCTCACGGACGGTCTGGACGGACTGGCGACCGGCGTGTCGATCATCGTCTTCGGCGCGTACGTCCTCGTGTGCATCTGGCAGCTCAACCAGTCGTGCCAGCGGCTCGCCGCGGCCGGGCCGCGCTGCTACGAGGTGCGCGACCCGCAGGACCTCGCGATCGTCGCCGCCGCCATCGCGGGCGCCTGCATCGGCTTCCTCTGGTGGAACGCCAGCCCCGCGAAGATCTTCATGGGCGACACCGGCTCGCTGGCCCTCGGCGGCGCCCTGGCGGGCATCTCGATCCTGTCGCGCACCGAGATCCTCGCCGCGATCATCGGCGGTCTCTTCGTCGTCATCGTCATGTCCGACGTCATCCAGATCGGCTTCTTCAAGATGACGGGCAGGCGCGTGTTCAAGATGGCGCCCCTGCACCACCACTTCGAGCTGTCCGGGTGGGGCGAGGTCACGATCGTCATCCGGTTCTGGCTCATCGCCGGCCTGTTCGCGGCGCTCGGCATGGGCGTCTTCTACGCCGAGTGGGTGGCCACGTGACCGAGCCCGACCCGCGGGCGCTGCCCGACGGCGCCCGCGTCGTCGTCGCCGGGCTCGGCGTGACCGGGCGCGCCGTCGTCGCCGCCCTGTCGGGCGGTGCGGCCGGGCGGGTGGCCTCGGTGGTCACGGTCGACGGACGCGCGGACGACGCCGACGTGCGCGACGCGGACGACCCCGCCGTCGCGGAGCGCGTCGTCGCGGGCGCCGACCTCGTCGTCGCGTCCCCGGGGTGGGCGCCGAGCACCCCGCTGCTGGCCGCGGCCCGGGCCGCCGGCGTCCCCGTGTGGAGCGAGATCGAGCTCGCCTGGCGGCTGCGGGTCGAGCGCACCGGTGCGGTCGGGGCGCGCGGTCCCGCCCCGTGGCTCGCCGTCACGGGGACCAACGGCAAGACGACGACCGTCGAGATGCTCGCGTCGATCCTCACCGCGGCCGGCCTGCGCGCCGCCGCGGTCGGGAACGTCGGGACCCCGGTCGTCGAGGCGGCGCAGGACCCGTCGCTGGACGTCCTCGCGGTGGAGCTCTCCAGCTTCCAGCTCCACCACACGCTCACGACGTCGTTCGAGGCCGCGGCCGTGCTCAACGTGGCCGCCGACCACCTCGACTGGCACGGGTCGCTCGAGGCGTACGCGGCGGACAAGGGCCGGATCTACGCCCGCGCGCAGGTGGCGTGCGTGTACAACGCGGCCGACCCGCGCACCGAGCAGCTCGTGCGCGACGCCGACGTGACCGAGGGCGCCCTCGCCGTGGGGTTCACCCTCGGCGCCCCGGGACCGGGTCAGCTGGGCGTGGTCGAGGACGTGCTCGTCGACCGCGCCTTCCACGCCGAGCCCGGCGCGCGCGACCGGCAGCGGACGGCCGCCGAGCTCGGCACCCTCGACGACCTGGCGCACCTCGCCCCCGGGGGCGGCACCCCGCCGCCGCACGTCGTCGCGAACGCCCTGGCGGCCGCCGCGCTCGCCCGCGCGCACGGCGTCCCCGCGGCCGCCGTGCGCGACGGCCTGCGCGCGTTCCGGCCCGGCGCGCACCGCATCGCCGAGGTGCGCGTGCTCGACGGCGTCGCCTGGGTGGACGACTCGAAGGCGACCAACGCGCACGCCGCGGCGGCCTCGCTCGCGTCCTACGCGCCCCGCACCGTGGTGTGGGTGGCTGGCGGCCTCGCGAAGGGGGCGTCGTTCGACGCCCTCGTCGCCGACCGCGCCGACCGCCTCCGCGCGGCCGTGCTCATCGGCGTCGACCCGGAGCCGATCCGCGGGGCGCTGGCCCGACACGCGCCCGAGATCCCCGTCGTCGTGGTCGATCCCGGCGACACTGGGTCCGTGATGCGACGCGCGGTCGCGGCGGCACGTGACCTGGCTCTCGCCGGGGACACCGTCCTGCTGGCGCCCGCCGGTGCGTCCATGGACCAGTTCGCCTCCTACGCCCAGCGGGGGGAGGCGTTCGCCACGGCCGTGGCGGAGCTGTAGCGGCACGACGCCGCGACGACGAGCGAGAGGTGTCGGATGGCGGTCACCACGGGCACCCGACGCGCCCCGCGAGGCTCGGCCGGCCGTCCGTCGACGGGCCGGACCCCGAGGGACAGGCCAGCGCCGCGCACCTCCCCGAAGCGGACCGAGCGCCCGTGGCTCGGTCAGTGGAACAGCACCGTCACGAGCTATTACCTGCTCGTCGGGGCCACCGGGCTGCTGCTGGTCATCGGGCTCGTCATGGTGCTCTCCAGCTCGACGGTGACGTCCATCGCCGCGGGGGACTCGCCGTTCGCCGCGTTCATGGTGCAGGCACGCTTCGCCCTCATCGGCCTGCCGCTCATGCTGATCGCCGCCCGGCTGCCGGTGCGCTGGTACAAGCGCCTGGCGTGGCCGGCGATGCTGGTCACGCTGGCGATGCTCGTCGCGGTGCTCTTCGCCGGCAAGCTCGTCAACGGCAACCGGAACTGGCTCGTCGTCGGTCCTCTGCAGTTCCAGCCCTCGGAGCTCGCCAAGCTGGGGCTCGCCGTGTGGCTGGGCTCGGTGCTGGGCCGCAAGCAGCACCTGCTGGGCAGCTGGGGCCAGGCGCTGGTGCCGGGGGTGCTGGGGCTCGGCGCGGTCCTCGGGCTCGTCATGGCGGGACACGACCTCGGCACGGCCCTCATCCTCGCGGTGCTCGGCCTGGGCGCCTACTGGGTCTCGGGCGCCCCGGCGTCCCTGCTGATCGTCGGTGGCGCCGGGGCGGCGCTGGTGGTCGGCTGGGCGTTCATCCTCAACCAGGGCAGCTCCGACCGCCTCACCCGGATCCTCGCCGCGTACGGCACGTGCACCGACACGCAGGGGCAGTGCTACCAGTCCATCCACGGGATGTACGGGCTGGGCACCGGCGGGCTGTTCGGCGTGGGCCTCGGCGCCAGCCGCGAGAAGTGGAAGTACCTGCCGGAGGCGCACAACGACTTCATCTACTCCGTGATCGGCGAGGAGCTCGGCCTGCTCGGCACGCTGCTCGTGCTCGCGCTGTTCGTGGTCCTCGGGATCGCGATGGCGCGGGTGGTGCGCCGGCACCCGGACCCGTTCGTGAAGATCACCACGGCCGCGATCGGCTGCTGGGTGGTGGGCCAGGCCTTCGTGAACATCGGCGTGGTGATCGGCGTCCTGCCCGTGATCGGCGTCCCGCTGCCGCTGGTGTCGGCCGGCGGGTCCGCCCTGGTCACGACGATGGTGGCGCTCGGCGTGGTGATCAGCTTCGCGCGCAGCGAGCCGGGCGCCGCCGAGGCGCTCGCCGCCCGGCGGAGCGTCGTCAAGCGGTCGGTCGCGGTCCTGTCGCGGCGGGGCCGGTCCGGCGCCACCGGTGGGGGCGCGCGGGGCCGCGGAGGCGACGGCGGCCGATAGGGTCCTGCCTGTGAAGAGCTCTGCAGTCACGTCCGTCGTCCTCGCCGGGGGCGGCACCGCCGGCCACGTCAACCCCCTCCTCGCCGTCGCGGACGAGCTCCGCGCGCGGGAGCCGGAGGCCAGGATCCTCGCCCTCGGCACCACGTCGGGGCTGGAGGCCGACCTCGTCCCGGAGCGCGGGTACCGGCTGTGGCCGATCCCGCGCGTGCCGCTGCCGCGGCGCCCGAGCGTCGACCTGCTGAAGCTGCCCGGCCGCCTCAGCGCGGCCGTGAAGGCGGCGGAGGCCGCGATCGACGAGATCGGCGCCCAGGCGGTCGTCGGCTTCGGGGGGTACGTCTCCACCCCCGCGTACCTCGCCGCCCGGCGCAAGGGCGTCCCCGTGGTGATCCACGAGCAGAACGCCCGTGCCGGCCTGGCCAACAAGCTCGGCGCCCGCTGGGCGGCTCGCGTCGGCGCGACCTTCCCGGGCACCCCGCTGCCGGGCGCCCAGGTCGTCGGTCTCCCGCTGCGGGCCGAGATCGCGGACCTGGTCTCGGCGCGCGAGGCCGACGCCCTGGCCGCGCGTGTGCAGGCCGCCGACGCGCTGGGCCTCGACGCCGGCCTCCCGACGCTCGTGGTCACGGGGGGCTCCTCGGGTGCGGCGTCGGTGAACGCGGCGCTGGCCGGGTCGGTGGAGGGGCTGCTGCGCGCCGGCGTCCAGGTGCTGCACCTGACGGGCAAGGGCAAGGACGGGCCCGTGCGTGCCGCCGTCGACGCCGCCACCGCCGCGGGAGGGTTCGAGGCCGCGCGCTACCAGGTGCGCGAGTACCTGTCCGAGATGCAGCTCGCGCTCGCCGTCGCGGACCTGGTCGTCGCCCGCTCGGGCGCCGGCACGGTGTGCGAGCTCGCCGCGCTCGGCGTGCCCGCCGTCTACGTGCCGCTGCCCATCGGCAACGGCGAGCAGCGCCTCAACGCCGCGCCGCTCGTGGAGGCGGGCGGCGGCCTCCTCGTCGACGACGCCGACCTCACGCCCGCCTGGGTGGCGGAGCACGTGCCGGCGCTGCTGGGCGACCGGCCGCGGCTCGACGCGATGGCGTCCGCGGCCCGGGCGACCGGGGTGCGCGACGGCGCCGCGCGCGTCGCCGACCTCGTCGCCGAGGCGGTCGCGCAGGCGGACGCGGGCGCGGGCTCCGGGCGGCAGGCATGAGCGCCGCACCGTCGACGCGGCCCCCGGCGCTCCCCGTCGAGGAGCTCGGCCGCGTGCACCTGGTCGGCGTCGGCGGTGCGGGCGTGTCCGTCGTCGCGCGGCTGCTGGCGGCCCGCGGGGCCGACGTCCAGGGCTCCGACGCGGCGGCCGGCCCCGCCCTCGAGGCGCTGCGCGCGGACGGCGTGCGGGTCTGGGTCGGGCACGACGCGGCGCACGTGGTCGGGCCGGACGGCACACCCCTGGTCGACACGGTCGTCGTGTCCTCCGCGGTGCGGGCGACGAACCCGGAGCTCGCCGCGGCCCGCGCCGCGGGGATCCGGGTGCTGCACCGCTCCCAGGCGCTCGCGTCGCTGATGCTCGGACGCCGGGCGGTGGCCGTGGCCGGCGCGCACGGCAAGACCACGACGTCGGCGATGGTCGCGACCGTGCTGCGCGCGTGCGGCGTCGACGCGTCGTTCGCGATCGGGGGCACGGTGCGGGTGCGGGACGCCGAGGGCCACGAGGGCGCGGTGCCCGGCGGCCACCTCGGTGCGTCCGACGTGCTCGTGGCCGAGGCCGACGAGTCGGACGGCTCGTTCCTCAACTACGCCCCCACGGTGGCCGTCGTGACCAACGTCGAGCCGGACCACCTCGACCACTACGGCTCGCAGGAGGCCTTCGAGCGGGCGTTCGAGGAGTTCGCCGGCCGGATCGTCGACGGCGGCACGCTCGTGGCGTGCGCGGACGACGCCGGCTCGGCGGCCCTCGCGCACGCGCACCGGGCCGCGGGGAGGGCCGTGGTGACGTACGGCGAGGCCGCGGGCGCCGACGTGCGGGTGCGCGACGTCGTCGTCGGGGCGGGGACCGTCGAGGCCGTCGTCTCCGGCGGCCCGCTGGGCGACGGGCCGTACGCGCTGCGCCCCGAGGTGCCCGGCGCGCACAACGCGCTCAACGCGACGGCGGCCGTCGTGACCGCGGTGCTGCTCGGCGCGGAGCCGGGCGACGCCGCCCGGGGCGCGGGGACCTTCGTCGGGACGGGGCGGCGGTTCGAGCCCAAGGGCGAGGTCGACGGCGTGCGGGTGTTCGACAGCTACGACCACCACCCCACCGAGGTGGAGGCGCTGCTGCGGGCGGCCCGACCGGTGGCCGGTGACGGCCGCATCGTCGTGCTCTTCCAGCCGCACCTGTACTCGCGCACGCGGATCTTCGCCGACCGGTTCGCCGCGGCGCTGGCGCTCGCGGACGAGGTCGTCGTCACCGGCGTCTACCGGGCCCGCGAGGACGTCGACCCGACGGTCGGCCCGCGCACCATCACCGACCTGCTCGAGAGGACGTCGTCCGGCGGGGGAGTGCGCGCGGTCGAGGACCGGCTCGAGGCGGCGCACGTGGCCTCCGCGCTCGCGCGCCCCGGCGACCTGGTGCTCACCGTGGGCGCGGGAGACGTCACCGAGCTGGGCCCCGTGATCCTGGCGGACCTCGCCGCGCGTACCTCCGGCGTGGCGTCGCCGGACGGCGACGCCCGCGACGAGACCATGGGGTGATGCGACCGCCAGCCCGCCCGCGCCCGACCCGCACGACGTCGGGCCGCGCGACGTCCGGACGATCAGCGGCGACCGCGCCGACCGGCACGCCGTCGGTGGCCGCCGGGGTGCCGACGGGGACGCGAGGGACGAAGGGCGGCTCGAGGGGGCCCGCGACGGGAACCACGAAGGCCGCCCCGAAGACAGCTCCGAAGACGGCCCCGACGGCGGCGCCCGCCGAGGCCGCGCGGTCCCGTCCCCGCACCACGGCGACGGCGGTGGTGCCGGCCGGGCAGGAGGTCCCGCCGCGGGTGTCGACGGCGATGGCGGACCGGCTCGCCGAGCGCACCGCGATGCGCCGGCACCGTGCCTGGCGGCGGGTGCTCGCGTGGGTCCTCTCCCTGGTGGTCGTCGCGGGCCTCGCGTGGGTGGCCCTCTGGTCGCCGGTGCTCGCCCTGGAGAAGGCGGAGGTGAGCGTCGCCGGTGCGGGGCGGTACGTCGACGAGGCCAGGGTGCGCGAGATCGTCGAGGCGCCGGACGGCACCCCGCTGCCCCGCCTGGACACCGTGGCGATGCGGGAGCAGGTGCTCGGGCTGCGCGGGGTGAAGGACGTGCGGATCGCGCGGGCCTGGCCCCACGGGCTCGCGGTGGAGCTCACGTCGCGCGTCCCGGTGGCGGCCGTGCCCGACGGCGACCGGCTGGCCCTGCTCGACTCGTCCGGGGTGCGCGTGGCGACGCGCGACGCGGCGCCGAAGGGGTTGCCGCAGGTGGACGTGCCGCTGGACGACGCGCTGGCGCTGCAGGCGGCGCTCCACGTGCTGGCGGCGCTGCCCGCCCGGCTCGCCGGCCAGGTGGACCACGTCAGCGCCGACACGCAGGACGCCGTCGAGACGGTCCTGGAGGACGGCACGACCGTCCGGTGGGGCGGCAGCTCCGACCTCCCGCTCAAGGTCGAGGCGGTGCGCACGCTGCGCAAGCTCGACGACGGTGCGCGGACCATCGACGTCTCGTCGCCCGAGCTGCCGGTGACCCGATGAGGGGAGCGACGAGGGCGCGGCAGGCGCGGGCGGGTGTGGCAAGCACCGGGCGCGCGCGACACGCCGGAGCACGTCCGGCCTTGCGCCCGCCGCGCCGCCTACCGTCGATCGCAGCAGCAACCTGACATAACTCTAACCCTCAACTCGAACCTTAAGGTTAGGCCCGCGGGCCGGCCGGCGGGGCGGACGGGGGACGAGGACCGGACGTCGGGACAAGGAACGACCCGAGAGGCAACGACGTGGCAACTCCGCAGAACTACCTGGCAGTGATCAAGGTGGTCGGTATCGGCGGTGGCGGCGTGAACGCCGTGAACCGCATGATCGAGGTCGGGCTCAAGGGTGTCGAGTTCATCGCCATCAACACCGACGCGCAGGCGCTGCTGATGTCGGACGCCGACGTCAAGCTCGACGTCGGCCGTGAGCTCACCCGTGGCCTGGGCGCCGGCGCCGACCCCGAGGTCGGCAAGAAGGCCGCCGAGGACCACGCCGAGGAGATCGAGGACGTCCTGCGGGGCGCCGACATGGTCTTCGTGACGGCGGGCGAGGGCGGCGGCACCGGCACGGGCGGCGCGCCCGTGGTGGCCCGGATCGCCCGCTCGCTCGGTGCGCTGACGGTGGGCGTCGTGACGCGCCCGTTCACCTTCGAGGGCCGCCGCCGCTCCGTGCAGGCCGAGCAGGGGATCGACACCCTCCGCGAGGAGGTCGACACCCTGATCGTCATCCCCAACGACCGGCTCCTGTCCATGTCCGACAAGAGCGTCTCGGCGATCGCGGCGTTCCACTCCGCGGACCAGGTGCTGCACTCCGGTGTCCAGGGCATCACCGACCTCATCACGACGCCGGGCCTCATCAACCTCGACTTCGCGGACGTGAAGTCCGTGATGCAGGGGGCGGGCTCGGCGCTGATGGGCATCGGCTCGGCGAGGGGCGAGGACCGCGCGGTGCAGGCCGCCGAGCTCGCGATCTCGTCCCCCCTGCTCGAGGCCTCCATCGACGGCGCCCACGGCGTCCTGCTGTCGATCCAGGGCGGCAGCGACATCGGCCTCTTCGAGGTGCACGAGGCCGCGCGCCTGGTGCAGGAGGCGGCGCACTCCGAGGCCAACATCATCTTCGGCACGGTCATCGACGACGCGCTGGGCGACGAGGTGCGGGTCACCGTCATCGCCGCCGGGTTCGACGGCGGCGTGCCGCAGGCCCGCAAGGACGGTCGCGGCCTCGGCCAGATCGCCGGCGCACCGGCCAAGCCGACGGTCACGGTCGGCGAGGGCGGCACGACGGCGACGTCCGTGCCCCAGCCCGGGGTCCAGACGGCACCGCCCCGCCCGCCGCAGCCGGCCACCCAGTCGGTGCCGGCCGCCGCCGCGCAGCCGCGGCCGATCCCGGCCGAGCCGGACGACGTCCCCGTGAGCCTCGACGCGCCGCCCGCCCCGCCGGCGGGCGCGCGGCCCGCGGAGCAGCGCCGCCCGTTCACGGTGGTCGAGGACGCCGAGGGCGAGGGCGTCACCGTCGAGCGGCCGGTCGAGGTGCCGCGCCTGTTCGACGAGCCGCGCCGCCCGGCCGAGGAGCTCGACGTGCCCGACTTCCTCAAGTGAGCGCCGGGTGAGCGGAACTCACGGCGCGGTCGGCTGGGCCCAGGAGGCGCTGTTGCCTGACCAGTTCGGTGCGGGGCTGCTGCGGGTGGACCTCGGGGAGGGCGTCGTGGCGGGCTTCACCACGCGTCACGGCGGGGTGTCGCCCGCCCCGTGGTCCTCGCTCGACCTGGGCACCTCGACCGGCGACGACCCCGTGCGGGTGCGGGAGAACCGTGCCCGCCTCGGGGCGTGGGTGGGCGCGCCGGTGGCGTTCTCGGCACAGGTGCACGGGGACCGGGTCCTGGGACTCGGGGCCGCCGAGCTCGCCGAGTGGTCGTCGACGGAGCCGCCGTCCGCCGCGGGCGAGGCCGACGCCATGGTCACCGCGGAGCCCGGCCTGGCGCTCGGCGTCCTGGTCGCGGACTGCGTGCCCGTCGTCCTCGCGGACCCGGTGGCCCGCGTCGTGGCGGTCGCGCACGCAGGTCGGGGCGGGGTCGCCCTGGGGGTGGTGCACCGCGTGGTCGAGCATCTGCTCGCGCGCGGGGCGCGGGCCGAGGACCTCCGGGCCTCCGTCGGTCCGGCCGTCTGCGGCGACTGCTACGAGGTGCCGGCCGCGATGCGCGACGAGGTCGCCGCCGTCGTCCCCGAGACGTGGGCGACGACCACGGCCGGTACTCCGGCGCTCGACCTCCCGGCCGGCGTGCTCGCACAGCTGGCGTCGCACGGCGTGGCCGCCACCCGGGTGGACCGGTGCACGCTCACGGACACCGACCTCTACTCCCACCGTCGCGCCACCGCCCAGGGCACGACGACGGGGCGCCAGGCGGGGGTCGTCGTCCTGACCTGAGGTGTCGTCGTCGCCGAGAGCGGCCTGACACGCCCGCGACGCACGACACACCGGCGTGTCGTGCGTCGATGCCGCCGCGGGCGTGGTTAACGTCGTGGCACCCGTCCGGGACGGAGGGCGGGGACGTGGCGACGAACGGAGCAAGGCGATGGGCGGAGCGCTTCGCAAGACGATGCTGTACCTGGGGCTCGCCGACGACCAGGGTGAGTCGGAGGAGTACCTCGACGAGTACGAGGAGCTGGAGGCACCGGTGCGCGACCGTGACGACTACCAGGCGCAGGTCACCCCGCTGCACCGAGGCGGAGGGAGCGAGTCGGTGATCGCCTCCGACCTGCGACGCATCACGACCATCCACCCGCGCTCGTACAACGACGCCCGCACCATCGGCGAGGCCTTCCGGGGCGGCACGCCGGTGATCATGAACCTCTCCGACATGGACGACGCCGACGCGAAGCGCCTCGTGGACTTCTCGGCGGGCCTGATCTTCGGGCTGCGCGGGTCGATCGAGCGCGTGACGAACAAGGTCTTCCTGCTCTCGCCGGAGCACGTGGAGATCGCGGGCGAGGAGCCGCCGGCGGAGAAGACCCCCGGACGCGGGGCGTTCTACAACCAGAGCTGACCGCGCGCCCGAGAGCGCCGATCGCACGCCGATCGCACCGTCCGGCACGGGCCGGGGCAGTTCTGCCCCGGCCCTGCGTCGTGCTCGGGTAGGTTCGACCCGTGAGTCTCGTCTTCAACCTGGTCTACCTGGTCCTGTGGCTGTTCCTGCTGTGCCTCATCGTCCGGCTCGTCTTCGACTGGGTGCAGTTCTTCGCGCGCGACTGGCGGCCGAAGGGCGTGCTGCTGGTCCTGGCGGAGGCGGTCTACACGGTCACCGACCCGCCGCTGCGCTTCCTGCGCAGGCTGATCCCGCCCCTGACCCTCGGCCAGATCCGTCTCGACATCGCCTTCCTCGTGCTCTTCATCGGCACGGGCATCCTCATGCGGGTGGCGTCGTTCCTGGCCGCGGTGTGACCCCGCTGCGGTGACCTGGGCGGCGCTCGCGCTGTGACCTCGGTCGGGGTTCGCCCCGGGCGTCGAGGGGCGCCCCGGTGCTGACCTGTGAAGACGTCGTGTGGGCGCGACGACCCGGCCTCGTCGGGCAGGTCGCCCGCCGACACGTCCGCTACCGTGGTCATCCAGACGGCCCGGGAACCGGGTCCCACCGACCCTGCAAGAACGATGAGGTGAGACGATGGCGCTGCTGACGGCAGAGGACATCCTGAACAAGAAGTTCGCCGCGACCAAGTTCCGCGAGGGCTACGACGTCGAAGAGGTCGACGACTTCCTCGACGAGGTCGTGCGGACCCTCACGGCGGTCCAGGAGGAGAACGACGACCTCCGCTCCAAGCTCACCGCGGCCGAGCACCGGGTCGCCGAGCTGAGCCGCTCGGACGCCGCGCAGCAGGCGCAGCCGACGCCGACCCCGGCGCCCGCCCCGACCCCGGCGCCTGCCCCGGCCGCCGCGAAGCAGCAGCCCGCGGAGCCGGAGTCCGCGACCGGGATGCTCCAGCTGGCCCAGAAGCTGCACGACGACTACGTGCGGTCCGGTCAGGAGGAGGGCGACCGTCTCATCACGGAGGCCAAGTCCGAGGGCTCGCGCATCGTCCGCGAGGCCGAGGAGACCAGCCACCGCACCCTCTCGCAGCTCGAGCAGGAGCGGTCGCTCCTCGAGCGCAAGATCGACGAGCTCCGCCTCTTCGAGCGCGACTACCGCACGCGCCTCAAGAGCTTCCTGCAGAACCTGCTGGGCGACCTCGACGCCCGCGGCTCGGCCCTGCCGCCGCAGCGGCAGAACGCCAACGCCGGTCGCGGCTCGGAGCTCTGAGCGGGGGGCCGTCACCCCGCGTACCCCGCTCCTTCGTCACGCCTCACGCCGAGCGGCCCGCACGACACGCACGCCTCTACCGCGCGTGCTGTTGTGCGGGCCGCTCGGCGCACTTACGCTGCGGTGACTCGTCGTCGACGCACCAACGAAAGGGCACCGATGGCCAAGCTTTCGACCACCACGCGCGCGGCACTGCGGGAGAACTTCCCGCACCTCGCGCGCGACGTGAAGTCCTTCCCGGTCCGTGACGGCGAGGACCCCTGGACCCTGCCCGAGGTGGAGGAGCTGGCGGCCTTCCTGCTCGAGGAGAAGGAGCGCCTCGAGCGCGAGCTCGCGGCCGCCGACCAGGAGCTGTCGGACCTGCTGCGCAACTCTGGCGACGGCGCGGGCGACGACCAGGCGGACTACGGCTCGAGCGCGCTCGAGCGCGAGCAGGAGCTCACGCTGGTCAACAACATGCGCGACCTGCTCGCCCAGACCGCGCACGCCGTCGACCGCATCCGCAAGGGCACCTACGCCACCTGCGAGATCACCGGGCTGCCGATCGGCAAGGCGCGCCTGCAGGCGTTCCCGCGCGCGACGCTGTCGGTCGAGGCGAAGGCGCGCGAGGAGCGACGCTGACCGGGCGGTCCCGCCCCGACGACCGGCGCGGTCCGCCTACACTTGCGGACGATGTCGACCACGCCCGCCGGCTCCGCCCCGGCCCCTGAGCCCGTGCCGCGCGACGGCGCCCCCGAGATGCCCGGGTCGGACGCGCCCGCCGGGGCCGCTGCGCCGCAGGACACCGGGGCGCCGGTGTCCGCGGAGCGTCGCCGGCGGCTGATCACGGGAACCTTCGTGCTCGCCGCGCTGGTGCTGCTGGTCGACCAGCTGACGAAGTGGTGGGCCGAGTCCGCCCTGGTGTGGGGCGACGACCCGAAGCCGCTGATCGGCGAGCTGCTGCAGCTCCGGCTGATCTACAACCCCGGCGCGGCGCTCTCCATCGCCACGGGCATGACGTGGATCCTCACGATCGTGGTGGTGATCGTCGTGGTCGTCATCGTCCGCGCCATCCGCCGGATCGGCTCGACCGGCTGGGCGGTGGCGCTCGGGCTGCTGCTGGGCGGCGCGCTGGGCAACCTCGGCGACCGCTTCTTCCGCGAGCCGGGCTTCGCCCGCGGGCACGTGGTCGACTTCATCGACTACGGCGTCTTCGTCGGCAACGTCGCGGACATCGCCATCGTCGCCGCCGCGGTGCTCATCGTCGTCCTGTCCTTCCGGGGGATCGGCCTGGACGGCCGCCGGCACGTCGAGAGCGAGGACACCCCGGCAGAGCCGTCCGAGCCGACAGAGGGGCGGTGACCGTGCCGACCGGTTCCACCCGCACCCTGCCCGTGCCCGACGGCCTCGCGGGCGAGCGCGTCGACGCCGCGCTCGCGCGGATGCTCGGCTTCTCCCGCACCCAGGCCGCGGAGCTGGCGGCCTCCGGCGCCGTGCTCCTCGACGGGCGCGAGGTCGGGAAGTCCGACCGGGTCGTCGCCGGCGGCTGGCTCGAGGTCACGGTGCCGGACGCGCGGCCCGCGGCGCCGGTCGTCGCCGAGCCGGTGCCCGGCATGGGGATCGCCTACGAGGACGACGACGTCGTGGTCGTCGACAAGCCGGTCGGTGTCGCGGCGCACCCGTCGCCGGGCTGGACCGGCCCCACCGTGGTCGGCGCGCTGGCCGCGGCCGGCTACCGCATCGCGACGTCCGGCGCGGCGGAGCGGCAGGGCATCGTGCACCGGCTGGACGTCGGCACGTCGGGCCTCATGGCCGTGGCGAAGAGCGAGGCGGCGTACACCGGGCTCAAGCGGGCGTTCAAGGAGCGCACGGTCGAGAAGGTCTACCACGCGCTGGCGCAGGGCCACCCCGAGCCCACGACGGGCACGATCGACGCGCCGATCGGGCGCCACCCCAGCGCCGACTACAGGTTCGCCGTCGTCGCGGACGGCAAGCACTCGGTGACGCACTACGAGGTGCTCGAGATGCTGCCCGCCGCGTCGCTCGTCGAGGTGCACCTCGAGACCGGCCGCACCCATCAGATCCGGGTGCACTTCCAGGCGGTGCGGCACCCGCTGGTCGGCGACCTCACCTACGGCGCGGACCCCGTGCTCGCGTCGAAGGTGGGGCTGGAGCGCCAGTGGCTGCACGCCGTACGGCTCGGGTTCGAGCACCCGCTCACCGGCCGCTGGGTGGAGGTCACCAGCGAGTACCCCGACGACCTGGCGCACGCGCTCGAGGTCGTCCGCGGGGCCTACCGGTAGGCAGCCCTGGTGCCCGACCTGCCCTGGTGGGCGGACGTCCTCGCCGGCCTCGTGGTGGCCGTGCTCGCGCTCTGGGCGCTGCTGGCCGCCGGCCTGCTCGTCGTGCGGCGGCGCACCGGTCGCGGCTCGCTGCGCGGCGCCGTGCGCCTGCTGCCCGACGTGCTGCGCCTGGTGAGGCGGCTCGCGGGGGACCGCACGCTGTCGCGTCGCGTGCGCGCCCTGCTCGTCGTGCTCATGGGCTACCTCGCGATGCCGATCGACCTCGTCCCGGACGTCGTCCCCGTGCTCGGCTGGGCCGACGACGTGATCGTCGTGGCGCTCGTCCTGCGGGCCGTGGTGCGCAGCGCGGGACCCGACGTCGTGCGCCGGCACTGGCCGGGGACCGAGGACGGCCTGGCCGTGCTGCGGCTCCTCGTGCGGTGGTGACGGGACGCCTCCGCGGCCCTGTGAGGTTCCCCTCGGCGGGGCGGCCCGGAGTGTCGGAGGCGACTGCCTAGACTCGGTCCATGCCCGACGCAGGTTCCTCCACCGCCCAGCCGACCGGTACCTCCGAGGACGACTTCGTCCACCTGCACGTGCACACCGAGTACTCGATGCTCGACGGCGCGGCGCGCATGAACGACCTGTTCAGCGAGGTGTCGCGGCTCGGCCAGAAGGCCATCGCGATTACGGACCACGGGTACCTGTTCGGCGCGTTCGACTTCTGGAGCACGGCGCAGAAGCACGGGGTCAAGCCGATCATCGGCGTCGAGGCGTACGTGACGCCGGGCACCAGCCGCCACGACCGCACCAAGGTGCTGTGGGGCGAGCAGCACCAGCGGCGCGACGACGTCTCCGCGGGCGGCGCCTACACGCACATGACGCTCTGGGCGCGCGACAACGAGGGGATGCACAACCTCTTCCGCGCGTCGTCGCTCGCGTCGCTGGACGGCCAGATGGGCAAGTGGCCGCGCATGGACCGCGAGCTCCTCGAGACGTACGGCAAGGGCCTCATGGGCACCTCGGGCTGCCCCTCCGGCGAGGTGCAGACGCGGCTGCGCCTGGGCCAGTGGGACGAGGCGGTGCGTGCGGCGGGCGAGCTGCAGGACATCCTCGGCAAGGAGAACTTCTTCGTCGAGCTGATGGACCACGGGATCGAGATCGAGTCCCGCACGTACAAGGACCTGCTGCGCCTCGCGGAGCACATCGACGCGCCGCTCGTGGCCACCAACGACCTGCACTACACGAAGCAGGAGGACGCGCACTCGCACGAGGTGCTGCTCGCCGTGAACTCGGGGTCGACGCTCGACGAGCCGACCTACGACCAGGGCGGCAGCCGGTTCGCCTTCAGCGGCGACAGCTTCTACGTGCGCTCGGGCGCGGAGATGCGCCGCCTGTTCTCCGAGCTGCCGCAGGCGATCGAGAGCACGCTGCTCATCGCCGAGCGCTGCGAGGTCTCGTTCGACACCAAGGCGAACTACATGCCGCGGTTCCCGGTGCCGGACGGCGAGGACGAGGTCAGCTGGTTCGTCAAGGAGGTCGAGGCCGGTCTGCGCCGCCGCTACCCCGACGGCATCGGCGACGACGTGCGCAAGCAGGCGAACTACGAGGTCGAGGTCATCATCCAGATGGGCTTCCCGGGGTACTTCCTCGTGGTGGCCGACTTCATCAACTGGGCCAAGGAGCAGGGCATCCGCGTGGGTCCGGGCCGCGGCTCGGCCGCCGGCTCGATGGTGTCCTACGTCATGGGCATCACGGAGCTCGACCCGCTCAAGCACGGCCTGATCTTCGAGCGCTTCCTCAACCCGGAGCGCATCTCCATGCCCGACGTCGACGTCGACTTCGACGAGCGCCGGCGCGCCGAGGTCATCCGGTACGTCACCGAGAAGTACGGCGACGACCGCGTCGCGATGATCGTCACCTACGGCTCCATCAAGGCGAAGCAGGCGCTCAAGGACGGCTCCCGCGTGCTCGGGTTCCCCTTCGCGATGGGGGAGAAGCTCACCAAGGCGATGCCGCCCGCCGTCATGGGCAAGGACATCCCGCTGTCGGGCATCTTCGACCCGAAGCACGAGCGCTACGCCGAGGCGGCGGAGTTCCGCGCGGTGCACGACGCCGACCCCGAGGCCCAGCGCGTGGTCGAGACGGCCCGCGGCATCGAGGGCCTGAAGCGCCAGTGGGGCGTGCACGCCGCGGGCGTCATCATGTCGAGCCATCCGCTGATCGACATCATCCCGATCATGCGGCGCCCGCAGGACGGCGCGGTCATCACGCAGTTCGACTACCCGACGTCCGAGGGCCTCGGCCTCATCAAGATGGACTTCCTCGGGCTGCGCAACCTCACGATCCTCGACGACGCGCTCGAGAACATCGTCATGAACGGCAAGGAGCCGGTGGCGATCGAGACGGTCGAGCTCGACGACAAGGCCACTTACGACCTGCTTGCCCGCGGCGACACGCTCGGCGTGTTCCAGCTCGACGGCGGCGCGATGCGCTCGCTGCTGCGCCAGATGCGGCCGGACAACTTCGAGGACGTCTCCGCCGTCATCGCGCTGTACCGCCCCGGGCCGATGGGCATGAACTCCCACATCAACTACGCCCTGCGCAAGAACGGCATGCAGAAGATCGAGCCGATCCACCCGGAGCTCGAGGAGCCGCTCAGCGAGGTGCTCGGCGAGACGTACGGCCTCATCGTCTACCAGGAGCAGGTGCAGCGCGCCGCCCAGATCCTCGCCGGGTACTCGCTCGGCCAGGCCGACCTGCTGCGGCGCGCGATGGGCAAGAAGAAGAAGGAGATCCTCGACAAGGAGTTCGTCCCCTTCGAGGCGGGCATGAAGGAGCGCGGCTACTCCAAGCCCGCGATCCAGGCGGTCTGGGACACCCTGGTGCCGTTCGCCGGGTATGCGTTCAACAAGGCGCACTCCGCCGGGTACGGCGTCGTCTCGTACTGGACGGCGTACCTCAAGGCGAACTACCCGACCGAGTACATGGCCGGCCTGCTGCAGAGCGTGCGGGACGACAAGGACAAGATGGCGCTCTACCTGGGCGAGTGCCGTCGCATGCACATCACGGTGCTGCCGCCCGACGTCAACGACTCCGCGGCCAAGTTCACCGCCGTCGGCGACGACATCCGCTTCGGCCTGACGGCGATCCGCAACGTCGGCGCCAACGTCGTGGACGCGATCATCGCCGCGCGCGAGGAGAAGGGTGCGTTCACCTCGTTCACGGACTTCCTCGACAAGGTGCCGGCCGTGGTCTGCAACAAGCGCACCATCGAGTCGCTCATCAAGGCCGGGGCGTTCGACTCGCTCGGCCACCCGCGCCGGGCCCTGCTCGTGGTGCACGAGCAGGCCGTGGACTCGGTCATCTCCGTGAAGCGCAAGGAGGCCGAGGGCCAGTTCGACCTCTTCGCCGGCTTCGGCGGTGCGGAGGAGGACGCGGCGATGACGTTCGCCGTCGACGTGCCCGACCTGCCCGACTGGGACAAGAAGCAACGGCTCGCGTTCGAGCGCGAGATGCTCGGGCTGTACGTGTCGGACCATCCGCTGTCGGGCCTGGAGCACGTGCTGGCGCGGGCGGCGGACACGTCGATCGCGTCGCTGATGGCCGACGAGGGGCGGCAGGACGGCTCGCAGGTCACGGTGGCGGGTCTGCTCACCAGCGTGCAGCGCAAGATGAGCAAGAACGGCAACCCCTGGGCGGCCGTCACGGTCGAGGACCTCGAGGGTGCCGTCGAGGTGATGTTCTTCGGCGAGACGTACCTCGCGTACTCGACGATCCTCGCGGAGGACCAGGTCGTCACGCTGCGCGGCCGGGTGCGGCGCCGCGACGACCAGATGCAGCTGCAGGCGATGGAGGTCTCTCTGCCGGACACGTCCGCCGTCGCCGACGCGCCCGTGCTGGTCACCGTCCCGCACACCCGCTGCGTCGAGCCGGTGATGGTGCGGCTGCGCGAGGTGCTCGCCACGCACCCGGGCTCGGCGGAGGTGCACGTGAGCGTCGCGGAGCCCGGCAAGCGGACGGTGGTGCGCGCGGCGGACACGCTGCGGGTCGAGAAGTCGCCCGCGCTGTTCGGCGACCTCAAGGCGCTCCTCGGCCCGAGCTGCCTGTCGTGACGGGTCGGGGGGCCGCGGTGGACGACGGCTCGGCGGACCACCGGTTCCGCGTCGTCCCGGCCGCCTACGTCTACCTGCGCCGCGAGGGCCAGGTGCTGCTGCAGCTGCGGCAGGGCACGGGGTACAGGGACGGGCACTGGGCGGCCGCCGCGGCGGGGCACGTCGAGGCGGGGGAGTCCGTCCTCGACGCCGCCGTGCGGGAGGTGCGCGAGGAGCTCGGTGTCGAGGTGGACCCGGCCGATCTCGTACCGGTGACCACGATGCACCGCGGACAGCCCGGCGGCCCGGCGCTCGAGCAGCGGGTCGACTTCTTCTTCACGGCCACCCGTTGGGCGGGCGCCCCGGAGATCCGCGAGCCGGAGAAGGTCGGGGACCTGCGCTGGTTCCCGTTCGTCGCGCTGCCCGACCCGGTCGTGCCGCACGAGCTGGTGGTGCTGCGCGCCCTGCACGACGAAGGGCGACACGGTACCCGCGTGCCGCCGATCCTCACCGGCGGGTTCTGACCCGGCGCGGCCAGATCGGATCGGGGCCGGCGGATCAGTGGTGGTGGCCGTGCGCCGCGTGCGGGTCGTACGCCGTCGCCCCGGGCCGGGACCACGGCGGCACCGGGCGTCCGCGGTCCTTCCACCACGTGGCGGTCGGGTGCTGCGGCCACCCGGCGGGGGAGTCCTCCCAGCGCTCCTGCCGCCCGTACACCGTCAGGTCGAGCAGCTGCGCCTGCGCCATGATCGCCTCGACCCGCGGTGCGTGGTCTCGTTCGTGAGGACCCGGTCGCCGACGCGCAGGTAGCAGGAGATCAGCCCGCGGTCGTCGCTGAGCCCGCCGCCCACCGCCTCGTCGGTCACGCCCTGCATCGAGTACCAGGGCACGCGGTAGCCCATGAACTCCACGAACGGGGCGACCTCGCCCCAGGGGCCCCCGCAGAAGACGGCGAACGTCACGCCGCGATGGTCGCCCTCGCGGGTGTGCGCCTTCTCGCGGGCGCGCAGCTCCTCACGGTCGCGCAGCCAGGTGGCGCGGTCGACGACGGCGGGAGCGGGGGTGGGGACGGTGGCGGTCACGGCGGGCTCCTCGGGCAGGACGGTCCGGCCGGTCGTGGGACCGCAGCCCGCCTCCGGACTCATCGGTGGGCTGCCACCGGCGGCCGTAGGCTCGGGGCGTGTTCCGCCTCAACCCCGAGCAGCTCGTGTTCGTCACCGAGCGCCACCTCGCCACCCTCACCACCCTGCGCGCGGACGGCAGCCCGCACGTCGTCCCCGTCGCCTTCACCTGGGACGCCGACGCCGGGGTCGCGCGCACCACGGCACGGCGCACGTCGACGAAGGTCGCCAACGCGCGCCGGGCGACGGCCGACGGGGGCCGGCCGCGGGCCGCGCTCTGCCAGGTCGACGGCGGGCGGTGGCTGACGCTCGAGGGGACGATCGAGGTGAGCGAGGACCCGGACGAGGTCGCGGACGCCGTCGTGCGGTACGCGAAGCGCTACCGACCGCTCGAGCACGACCCCGAGCGCGTCGTCCTGCGCCTCACCCCCGACCGCGCGATGGCCTCCACCTACATGGCCTGATCGTCGTGGGCGCTCGTTCGATGCTGTGGGTCGTGCGACAGCGCCACACGAACGCCCACCACGGTCCGCGTCAGGCGACGACGGCGGTCTCGTCGCCCTCGGGGAGCGCCACGGTGACGCGGTCGCCGCGGACGAGCTGGCGACCGCGCCGGGTCTCCGCCTCGCCGTTGACGCTGACCTCGCCGTCGGCGACCAGGTCGCGGGCGTGCGTGCCGGACTCGGCCAGCCCCGCGAGCTTGAGGAACTGACCCAGGCGGATCATGTCGTCGCGGATCGGGACGTCCATGCCGTCGTGGTGGCTGTCGTGGTCGGCGCTCATGCGTCCATTCTCCGGCACCGGCGCCCGGGCGGCGGTGCGCGCTGCCTAGACTGGCCGGGTGATCCGACGCATCGACCTCCGCGGGCAGGACCTGACCCGCACCGAGCTGCTCGGGGTGCTGCCGCGCCCCGAGGTCGGGGTGGACCAGGCGATCCAGGCCGTCACCCCGATCATCGCCGACGTCCGGGCCCGCGGCGCCGCCGCGCTCCGTGACCTGTCGGAGCGCCTCGACGGTGTGCGGCCGGAGCATCTGCGGGTCCCGGCGGCCGCGCTGGCCGACGCGCTCGAGGAGCTCGACCCTCAGGTACGGGCGGGCCTGGAGGAGGCGATCCGCCGCGTGCGCGCGGTGCACGCCGCGCAGGTGCCGACCGAGCACGCCACGCAGCTCGCGCCCGGTGCCGTCGTGCGCCAGCGGTGGGTCCCCGTGCAGCGCGTGGGCCTGTACGTGCCCGGCGGCCGCGCCGTGTACCCGTCGTCCGTGATCATGAACGTGGTCGCCGCGCAGGAGGCCGGGGTTCCCGGGCTCGCCGTCGCGTCCCCGCCGCAGAAGGACGCCGGCGGGCTGCCGCACCCGACGATCCTCGCGGCCTGCGCGCTGCTCGGGGTCGACGAGGTGTACGCCGTCGGCGGCGCGCAGGCGGTGGCGATGTTCGCGTACGGGGCCGCCGGCACCGAGCCGCAGGACGGCGACGTGCTGTGCGAGCCGGTGGACGTCGTGACGGGCCCCGGCAACGTGTACGTGACGGCGGCCAAGCGCCTGGTGCGCGGCGTCGTCGGCATCGACGCCGAGGCCGGGCCCACGGAGATCGCCGTGCTGGCCGACGCCACCGCCGACCCGGGGCACGTCGCCCTCGACCTCATCAGCCAGGCCGAGCACGACCCGATGGCCGCCTCCGTGCTGGTCACCCCGTCCGTGGAGCTCGCCGGCGCCGTGGAGGCCCGGCTGAGCGACCTGGTGGGCTCCACCAAGCACTCCGCACGCGTCCTGCAGGCGCTCAGCGGGCCGCAGTCCGCCGTCGTCCTCGTCGACGACCTGGAGCAGGGCCTCGCGGTGGTGGACGCCTACGGCGCGGAGCACCTGGAGATCCAGACCGAGGGGGCCGCGGCGCTCGCGGAGCGCGTGCGCTCGGCGGGGGCGATCTTCGTCGGCCCGTGGTCGCCGGTCTCCCTCGGCGACTACATGGCGGGCAGCAACCACGTGCTCCCCACCGGCGGCTCGGCGCACTTCTCCAGCGGCCTCGGCGTGCACGCCTACCTGAAGTCCGTGCAGGTGGTGGAGTACACCCGCGACGCGCTCGAGGAGCTGGGCGACCGTATCGTCGCCGTCGCGAACGACGAGGACCTGCCCGCGCACGGCGAGGCCGTCCGCGGGCGCTTCCTCTGAGCTGCGTCGCCTGAGCGCCGGCACCTGAGCGGCGCCGGAGCATGGCCGTCGCGTCGACGGTCTGCTCTCGCGGCTCGGAAGAATAGTGTGCCAAGCGCCACGGCTGACGCCGGCGGCCGCGTCGGAGGGCCGTGCGAGCATGGACGCATGCCCGCGCCGCCACCCCGCCTCGACCCGGTCGTGGTGGGCGACGTCGTCGGGAGCGCGACGTTCCGGCGGGCCCAGGGCTACCAGCGCGCGGGCATGGTGCGCACGTGGCACTGGGACCCTGACGCGCGGGAGCTCACGGCCCGCGTCGCGGGCAGCGGGAGCCAGCCGTACAGCTGCCGCGTGTCGTTCGCCGTCGGGTCCGACGGGCGGTACGGCTACGAGGGCTCGACGTGCAGCTGCCCGGTCCGCGAGGACTGCAAGCACGTCGCGGCCGTGCTCCTGCACGTCGGCGCCGACCCTGAGGCGACCGACGCCGCGGGGGCCGACGCCGGAGACGAGGACGACGTGCCCGTCGGGTGGCGCGGGCGCCTGGCCGGGGTGACCGGGGCCCGGGACCCCGGATCGCGCGAGTCCGCCGCCCGCGACGGCGGTGTCCTCCCGGTCGCGCTGCGGTTCCGGCTCGACGAGGCGTTCGGCGGCCTGCCCCCGGAGCTCTCGGTGCGGCCGGTCGTGCCCGGGCGCACCGGCTGGAAGGTCGCCCCCGAGGCGAGCTGGGAGGCGCTGGCCACCGGCCTGTACGCGTTCGCCGACGTGCGCGCCACGCCCGCACCCGAGGTACGACGCTGGTTCGCGGACCTCGGGTCCGCGCTCGGCGACGGAGGCGGGTTCGGTCGCGGTCGGCGCGCCTGGCGCCCCCTGGCCGCCGGCGGCCGCGGGCTGTGGGCGCTGCTGGCCGAGGCCGCCGACCTGGAGATCCCGTTCGTCGCGCACGGGTCGCGCGACGAGGTGCTCCTGGCGGACGCGGCGGAGATCCGGCTGACGGTCGGGACGGGGATCGGGGCGGCGGCGGCGGACGGTGCGACGGACGCTGGGGTGCGCCTCGACCCGGTCGTCGCGTTCGACGGCGTCGACGCGACACCGGGGTCCCGGCTCGGCACGGTGGGCGACACGGGCCTGTACGCGGTCGAGGCCTCCGACCGGCGGACCGTGCTCCGGCTCGGCCCGACGCCGCGCCGGTTGTCCGACGCCGCGCGCGAGCTCGTCGTCGTCGGCCGGGTGGAGGTGCCCGGCGACGACGTGGGGGAGCTCTATGCCGAGCATCTCCCCGTGCTCCGCCGCGCCGTGCGCGTCGTGTCCGACGGGTCCGTCGCGCTGCCCGACCCGCCGCGGCCCGTGCTCGTCGCCGTGGTGGCCTTCGCGTCGCCGGAGCACGCGCTCCTGTCGTGGAGGTTCGAGTACCCGCCACCCGGGCCCCTGGTGCCGGGCGCGGGCTCGGCGCGTCGCGTCCCGCTGGACGGCGCGGCGTCGGACCCGGTGCGAGACCCGGACGCCGAGGTCGAGATCCGTGCCAAGGCCCAGGCGACCGTCCGAGGCGTGCCGGGCTTCGAGCGCTTCGACCTCGCCGGCCGGACGGAGCTGAAGGGCCTGGACGCCCTCGACCTGGCCCACGGCGTGCTCCCCGCGCTGGCGGCCGCGACGGACGTGCGCGTCGACGCGAGCGAGGTGCCGCACTACCTGCACCTGGACGCCGCCCCCCGCGTCGTCGTCTCCGGGGCGCCCTCGGGGGACGCCGACTGGCTCGACCTCGGGGTCTCGGTGACCGTCGGGGGCAAGGAGATCCCGTTCGCCCGCCTGTTCACGGCCCTCGCCCGCGGCGACAAGCGGCTGCTCCTGGTCGACGGGTCGTGGCTGCGTCTCGACAACCCGGTGCTGGGCCGCCTGCGCGACCTCATCACGGAGGCCACCGCGCTGAGCGACCGGCCGGGCAAGGCGCGGGTCAGCCGCTACGACGCCGACCTGTGGGGCGGGCTCGAGGACGTCGCCGACGTCGTCGAGGCCGCGGAGGCCTGGCGGCTTTCGCTGGCCGGCCTGCGCGCGCTCGCGGCGGGGGAGCGCGTCACCGAGGTGCTGGACGTCCCCGAGGGCGTGCGGGCCGAGCTGAGGCCGTACCAGCGGCAGGCGTTCGAGTGGCTGACCTTCCTGTGGCGGCACGGGCTCGGGGGGAT
Organism: Isoptericola sp. NPDC056618; assembly: GCF_042792715.1. Taxonomy (NCBI): domain Bacteria; kingdom Bacillati; phylum Actinomycetota; class Actinomycetes; order Micrococcales; family Promicromonosporaceae; genus Isoptericola; species Isoptericola sp. NPDC056618. Next base: position 90,923 of record NZ_JBHTVZ010000013.1, read on the forward strand.
CCTGGCCGACGACATGGGTCTCGGCAAGACCGTCGAGGCCCTCACGTTCCTGGCGCACGCGCGGACGACGGCACCGGACGCCCCGCCGTTCGTCGTCGTGGCGCCCGCGTCGGTGGTGGGGAACTGGGTGGACGAGGCGGCGCGCTTCACGCCCGGGCTGCGGGTGGCAGCGATGCCCGCCACGTCGCGCACGCTCGGCACCGACCTGGCCGAGCTCGCCCGCGGGGCCGACGTGGTCGTGACGTCGTACGCCGTCTTCCGCCTCGAGTTCGACGCGTTCGACGCCCTCGAGTGGGGCGGGCTGATCCTCGACGAGGCGCAGGTGGCGAAGAACCCCCGCACGCGGGCGCACGAGACCGCCCGGATGCTGCGGGCCCCGTTCAAGCTCGCGATCACCGGCACGCCGCTCGAGAACAACCTCATGGAGCTGTGGGCGGCTCTCGCGATCGTCGCGCCGGGCCTCTACCCGTCGATGCACCGCTTCAAGGCCGAGACGGCGCGCCTGGTCGACGCCGCGGCCGCCGACGACGACCCCCACGTGGTCGCGGCCGGCAACCGCGCGCTCGCGCGGCTCAAGCGCCGGATCCGCCCGCTCGTGCTGCGCCGCACCAAGGAGCAGGTCGCCCCCGAGCTGCCCGAGCGCACCGAGCGCGTGCTGCGCGTCCCCCTCACGCCCGACCACCGCAAGGTCTACGACACGCACCTGCAGCGCGAGCGGCAGCGGCTGCTGGGGCTGCTGGAGGACTTCGACGCGAACCGCGTGGCGATCTTCCGGTCGTTGACCACGCTGCGGCGCCTCGCGCTCGACGCCTCGCTGCTCGACGACGCCTACGCGGGCGTGGGTTCCGCCAAGCTCGACGTGGTGACCGACGAGCTGACCGAGATCGCGGCCGAGGGGCACCGGGCCCTCGTCTTCTCGCAGTTCACCTCGTTCCTACGGCGCGTCGAGCAGCGCGTGACCGCGGCCGGGCTGCCCGTCGTCTACCTCGACGGCGCCACCCGCCGGCGGGCCGACGTCGTGCGGGCCTTCAAGGAGGGCGACGCGCCCGTGTTCCTCATCTCGCTCAAGGCGGGCGGGGTCGGGCTCAACCTCACCGAGGCCGACTACGTCTACCTGCTCGACCCCTGGTGGAACCCCGCCACGGAGGCGCAGGCCGTGGACCGCACGCACCGCATCGGCCAGACCCGCAACGTCGTCGTGACGCGCCTTGTCGCGCAGGACACGATCGAGGAGAAGGTCATGGCGCTCGCGCAGCGCAAGGCCGCGCTGTTCGACGCCGTGCTCGACGACGCCGCGGGCACGTTCGCCCGGGCGCTCGCGGCCGACGACGTCCGGGGCCTGCTCGACGGCTGACATGCCCCGACGGTCCCGGGCGTCGTCGGTGCGTCAGCGCACCCCGAGGACGAACGGGTGCACCGCCGCGGCACCGGCCTGGCGCAGCAGCCGTGCGGCCACCGTGAGCGTCCAGCCGGACTCGGTCCAGTCGTCCACCAGCAGCACGGTGCGCCCGGGAAGGCCGCGCAGGGCAGCCTCGCCCAGCTCCAGCCGCAGGCGTCGCGCCACCCCCGCCAGCCGCATCGCCGAGTTCACGTCGTGCCGGTCGGGCTGCTCGGCTCCGGCGGCCGGGCCGACGGCGCCGATGAGCGGGACGCCCAGGTAGGCGGCCAGCCCGGACGCCAGGTGGTACGTCAGCTGCGGGCGCGTCGTGGACCGCACCGCCACGACACCTTCGATCACCGTGCGGCGCGCGCCCTCGGGGGCCTGCTCGCCTGCCTCGGCACCCTCGGGGCGGATCGCGTCCCAGTCGTCGAGGACCCGCGCGGCGGCGTGCCGCAGCGGCACGGGCACCTCGCCGTCCGGCGCGCCCGCGGCGAACAGGTCGCGCAGCGGGCCGGACCAGCCCAGGCCGTCCAGTCGCGCCACCGCGCGCCCGGGCTCGGCGCGCTCGTCGGGAGCGATCTTGCCCTTGAGGTCGAGGCCGAGGGCCGCGAGCCCGGACGGCCACATCGCGCGCGGCCCGACCTCCACGCCGGGCCGGTCCATGTCGGCCCGCGCGGCGGCGACGGCCTCCGCGTCGGGGACGGCGGGCAGCGTGACGCCGTCGCACCGGTCGCAGCGGCCGCAGGCCCAGCCGTCGGGCAGCTCCGGGTCGTCGAGCTGGGCGCGCAGGTACGCCATCCGGCAACCGGCGGTGGCCACGTAGTCGACCATCGCCTGCTGCTCCGCCTGGCGGGTGGCCTCCACCCGGGCGTAGCGCTCGGCGTCGTACGCCCACGGGGTGCCGGTGGCGACCCAGCCGCCCTGCACGCGGCGCACCGCGCCGTCGACGTCGAGCACCTTGAGCATCGTCTCCAGCCGGGACCGCTTGAGGTCGACCTGCGTCTCCAGCGCGGCGGTGGACTGCGCACCCTCGGACGCCCCGAGAGCGCCGAGCGTGGCGCGGACCTGCGGCTCGGCGGGGAACGCCTGTGACCCGAACCAGTCCCAGATCGCGCGGTCCTCGTGCCCGGGAAGAAGCACGACGACGGCGTCGTCCACGCCGCGGCCGGCACGGCCCACCTGCTGGTAGTAGGCGATGGGGGAGGACGGGGCGCCGAGGTGCACGACGAACGCGAGGTCGGGCTTGTCGAAGCCCATGCCGAGCGCGGACGTCGCCACCAGGGCCTTGACCCGGTTCTCCTTTAGGTCCTCCTCCAGCTGCTCCCGCTGGGTGGGGTCGGTCCGTCCGGTGTAGGCGGCGACCGCCAGGCCCGCGCCCCGGAGCTGCTCGGCCACCTGCTCGGCGGCGGACACGGTGAGGCAGTAGACGATGCCCGACCCCTCGACGTCCTGCAGCGCCTCGACGAGCCACGCCACCCGCGTGGGCTGGTCGGGGAGCTCGAGCACGGCGAGGTGGAGCGACTCGCGGTCCAGGCCGCCCCGCAGCACGAGCACGTCCTCGTCCGGGGCGGTGCCGCCGCCGGGGGCCGCGCCGTGCACGCCGAGCTGCTCGGCGACGTCGGCGGTGACGCGGGCGTTCGCCGTGGCCGTGGTCGCGAGCACGGGGATGCCGGGCGGCAGGTCGGCGAGCAGCGTGCGGATGCGGCGGTAGTCGGGCCGGAAGTCGTGGCCCCAGTCGGAGATGCAGTGCGCCTCGTCGATCACCACGAGGCCGGCGTCGGCCGCCAGGCGGGGGAGCACCTCGTCGCGGAACGCCGGGTTGTTGAGGCGCTCGGGCGAGCACAGCAGCACGTCCACCTCGCCGGCCGCGATGGCCGCGTGCACCTGGTCCCACTCGGTGACGTTCGACGAGTTGATCGTCACGGCGCGGATCCCGGCCCGCGCCGCCGCCGCGATCTGGTCGCGCATGAGCGCCAGGAGCGGCGAGACGATGACGGTGGGCCCCGCCCCCCGGGAGCGCAGCAGCGACGTGGCGACGAAGTACACGGCGGACTTGCCCCAGCCGGTGCGCTGCACGACGAGCGCGCGACGGCGGAACGCGACCAGGGCCTCGATCGCGCGCCACTGGTCCTCCCGCAGCGACGCGTCCTCCCGGCCGACGAGCGCGCGCAGCGCCTCCTCGGCCTGCTCGCGCAGCGTGCCGCCGCCCTCGCCCGCGCTGTCGAGCAGGCCGCGGAGCATCGCGAGCTTCGCCCGCTTGGCCGCGTCGGGCCCCGGGTCGCCCGTCGGGGTCGCGGGAGTCGTGGCCGACGGCGGGGCGGTCCGGGGTCCGGGCGGGGCGCCGCGCTCGTTCTCGGGCTCGCGCTCGGGCGCCTGGTCGTCGGGCGGCGGGACGTCCTCGTCCGTCGGGTCGAACACGAGGTCGGCGTACGGGTCGTCGGGGTGGCTCACGTCCTCGATCGTAGGGGGCGCCGCCGACGGCGTCGGCCCGCCCTCCACAGGCCCGTCATCGCACGTACTCCCGCAGGAGCGCCACGGCCGACGCCACCACCGCGACCACCTCGGCCGCGGCGGCGACGATCTCGGTGGTGCCCGCGAACGTCTCGTTGACGCCGTAGAAGCCGACCGTCGTCGACAGCACGAACGCCAGCAGGGTCAGGCCGCCGAAGCCGATCCCGCCGACGAGCGGCAGCCAGTGCCGCCACACCACGAGCAGCACGGCCAGCGCGACGCCGGCCACCGCGTTGAGGAGGAAGAGGGGGCCGACGACGGCGATGGTGTCGTACCCGTCGACGTAGAGCACGACGTGGACGACGGCCGAGACCAGGACCGCGAGAGAGGCGGCGAGCCGCCAGCCGCGCGCCGCGGGCGGCCGGGCCGGGCTCTGGGACCGCGGCCGAGGTGGCACCGCGCCGTGGGACGAGTCCATGATGATGATGCTCCCACTCCTCGGTGGTGCCGTCAGCGGAAGCGTCCGGCGGGCCGGGGCCCGACCCACCGGAGGCGTCATGCCGATCAGCCCGTCGACCCACCCGACCGTGCGGGACGTGCGCGACGTGAGCCCGGGGAGAGACGCGCTCGAGGGCGCCGCCTGCCCCTGCGGCCCGACCCGCCGACAGCTGCTGCGCGGCACGGGCGCGGCGGCCGGCGCGATCGCCGGCGTGGGGGTGCTCGCCGCCTGCGCGGAGCAGAAGCCGACGCCGCAGGAGGCGGCGGCCTCCGCGGGCGCGGCGGGGGCGGGCACCGTCGTCGTCGCGCTCGCCGACGTCCCGGTGGGCGGCGCCGTCGCCGCGAAGGTCGGGGGCCAGGACGTGCTCGTGACCCAGCCGACCCAGGGCGAGGTGCACGCGTTCAGCGCGATCTGCACGCACGCGGGTTGCACGGTCGCGCCCGGCGAGGGCGAGCTGCTGTGCCCGTGCCACCAGTCGCGCTACGCGCTGACGGACGCCGCCGTCCTCGGCGGGCCGGCGCCCGAGCCGCTCCCGGCGATCCAGGTCGAGGTCTCGGGGGAGGACGTCGTGCTCGCGTGAGGACGGCCCGGACGTGCGGAGGCCCGGCGGCACGCACCGCCGGGCCTCCGCGCGTCCGGGAGACGTCAGCTGCGCATGTCCATGACGACGCGACCGTCGATCTTGCCGGCGATCATCTCGTCGAAGATCGCGTTGATGTCGCCGAGGGGGCGCACGGTGTAGGTCGGGTCGACCTTGCCGCGGGCGAAGAAGTCGAGCGCCTCCGCCATGTCCTTGCGCGTGCCGACGATCGAGCCCCGGACGGTGAGCCCGAACAGGACCGTGGTGAAGATGTCCAGCGGGAACTTCTCCGGGGGCAGGCCGACGAGCGAGACCGTGCCGCCGCGGCGCAGCGCGCCGACGGCCTGCGGGAACGCGTGGGCGTTGACGGCCGTCACGAGCGCGCCGTGCACACCGCCGCCGGTCTTCTCCTGCAGCTCGGCCGCGGCGTCGGCCGAGGTGGCTGCGTTCACGGTCACCTCTGCGCCGTGCCGGCGCGCCAGCTCGAGCTTGGCGTCGTCGACGTCGACCGCGGCGACGCGGCGGCCCATGGCGACCGCGTACTGCACGGCGATGTGGCCGAGGCCGCCGATGCCGGAGATCAGCACCCACTCGCCGGGCTTGGTGTCGGTGACCTTGAGCCCCTTGTAGACGGTGACGCCGGCGCACAGGATCGGCCCGACGGCGGACAGGTCCACGCCCTCGGGGACGATCGGCGCGTACCGTGCGTCGACGAGCATGTACTGCCCGAACGAGCCGTCGACGGAGTAGCCGCCGTTCTTCTGGTTCGGGCAGAGGGTCTCCCACCCGGTCTCGCAGTACTCGCACTCGCCGCAGGCGCTCCACAGCCAGGCGTTGCCGACCGTGTCGCCGACCTTGACGCGGGTCACCTGGTCCCCGACGGCGACGACGTGCCCGACGCCCTCGTGGCCCGGGACGAACGGCGGGGCCGGCTTGACCGGCCAGTCGCCGTGCGCGGCGTGCAGGTCGGTGTGGCACACGCCCGTGTAGTCGACCTTGACCAGGGCCTCGTGCGGCCCGGGCGTCGGGATCTCGCGGTCCTCGACGGACAGGGGCTCGGTGAACGAGTGGACGACCGCGGCCTGCATGGTGCTCATCTGCTTCTCCCTCTCACGGGCCGCTCGGCGGCCCACACGGACGAACTGCTGATACCTCGACGGTAGGCACGATGCGCCCGCGGCGCAGTCCTCAGGCCTTGTGAAGACTGTCACAAGGCCCGGAGCCAGGCCGTTCGCGGCATGTGCAATTTTTCACAAAGCTGCTCGGCGGTCCGGGTCGGCAGGTGAGCCCGGCGACCGGTCCGTCGGCGGCGAGGGCTCGAGGTCGAGGGGCGGACGCCGCCACCGGGGGCTCCCGCGGTTCCGTAGACTGGCGCGGTGACCACCCCCCTGTCCGCCTCCGCACCCGCGGGCGGCGTCGACGGCGCGCGGCTGCCGCTGCGTCCCGAGCTCGCGGCCGAGGTGCCCTACGGCGCCCCGCAGCTCGACGTGCCCGTGCGGCTGAACGTCAACGAGAACCCGTACGCCCCGTCGGAGGCGGTCGTCGCGACGATCGCCCGCCATGTCGCCGACGCGGCGCGTGGGCTCAACCGCTACCCCGACCGTGACTTCACGGCCCTGCGCGGCGACCTGGCCGACTACCTGGCGCTCGAGTCCGGGGTCCGGGTCGCGGCCGACCAGGTCTGGGCCGCCAACGGCTCCAACGAGGTCATGCTGCACCTGCTGCAGGCGTTCGGCGGCCCGGGGCGCACCGCGCTGTCCTTCGCGCCGACCTACTCGATGTACCCGGAGTACGCGCGGGACACGCACACGCGCTGGGTCACCGGCCGCCGGGAGAGCGACTTCACGCTCGACGTCGACCACGCGGTCACGACGATCGCGGAGGTCCGGCCCTCCGTGATCCTCCTCGCCAGCCCGAACAACCCGACCGGCACGGCGCTGCCGCTCGCGACCGTGGAGGCGGTCCTGGACGCCGCGGCGAAGGTCGAGGTGCCCGACGCCCCGGAGCGCGGCGGCCGCCGCGCCGGCGCCGTCGTCGTGGTCGACGAGGCCTACGCCGAGTTCCGCCGCCCCGGCACGCCGTCGGCCCTCGAGCTGCTCGACGCGCACCCGCACCTCGCGGTCTCGCGCACGATGTCGAAGGCCTTCGCCGCGGCAGGGCTGCGGCTCGGCTACCTGGCCGCGTCCACCGCGCTCGTCGACGCCCTGCGCGTCGTCCGCCTGCCCTACCACCTGTCGGCCGTCACGCAGGCGGCCGCGCGGGGCGCGCTGGCGCACCACGACGAGCTGCGGGCGCAGGTGCGCGACCTGCGCGACGAGCGCGACGCACTGGTGACCTGGCTGCGCGCGCAGGAGGTCGACGGTCGCCCGCTGCGGGTGGCGGACTCCGACGCGAACTTCGTGCTGTTCGGCACGTTCGGCGACCGGCACGCCGTCTGGCAGGGCCTGCTGGACCGCGGGGTCCTCATCCGCGAGACCGGGCCCGAGGGCTGGCTGCGCGTCTCGGTCGGCACGCCCGGCGAGAACGCCGCGTTCCGGTCGGCGTTCATCGAGGTCGTCGGCGAGACGGTCACCGGCGCCGCGGCGCCCGAGAAGGAGGACTGATGCAGCACCGCACGGCCCGCGTGGAGCGCACGACGAGCGAGTCGAGCGTCGTCGTCGAGCTGGACCTGGACGGCACGGGACGCACGGAGATCTCGACCACCGTGCCGTTCTACGACCACATGCTCACCGCGCTCGGCAAGCACTCGCTGATCGACCTCACCGTGCGGGCGACCGGCGACACCCACATCGACGCGCACCACACCGTCGAGGACGTCGCGATCGTGCTCGGCGAGGCGCTGCGCGAGGCGCTCGGCGACAAGCGCGGCATCTCCCGCTACGGCGACGCCACCGTGCCGCTCGACGAGGCGCTCGCGCTCGCGGTCGTCGACGTCTCGGGCCGCCCGTACCTCGTGCACTCGGGGGAGCCGGAAGGGCAGGAGTACCACCTCATCGGCGGGCACTTCACCGGGTCGCTCACCCGCCACGTGCTCGAGTCGATCGCCCACCACGCCGGCATCTGCCTGCACGTGCGGGTCCTCGCGGGCCGCGACCCGCACCACATCGTCGAGGCCCAGTTCAAGGCGCTCGCCCGTGCGCTGCGCGCCGCCGTCGCCCCCGACCCGCGCGTCGAGGGCGTCCCGTCCACGAAGGGTGCGCTGTAGCCGCATGACCACCGATCCCGACCGGCACCCCGACCCGCAGCCGGACCTGCCGGACGACCTGCCCGAGGGCTTCGAGATCCCCGACGACCTGTCGGGCCTCGACGGTGCCTCCGCGGACCCCGAGCTGGCGGTCCTCATCACGCAGATCGCGGGCGCCGAGCCCCTGGCGGCCGCCTGCGCGCTCGCCGAGCTCGACGTCGACGCCGCGCCGACCCCCGTCGGCGCGCTCGCGATCCTGCGCGACACCAGCGACGGCGCGCCCGGCCGGGCCGCCGCCGCGATCTCGAAGCTCGTGGCGGGGGTGCCCCTCGTCCTCGTGACCCGCCAGGGCGAGCAGCTCACCTGCGTGCGCTACGCCGACGGCGAGGCCGAGGGCGAGCTCCCGCCGGGCCTCGTGCTGGGCGGCGCTCCGGAGGCCCTCGAGGACCTCGTCACCGGTCAGCTCACGGTCGCCGACCTGCCGGGCGTCGTGCCGTCGTCGAGCATCGGCCGCTTCAAGGCGATGCGGATGCTCACCGGCGCCGCGCGCAAGGCCCGCAAGAAGCAGTAGGGGAGACGCATGCCGGACACGCCCAGCGACACGCCCAGCACGCCCGACCGGGACAACGACCGGGACAAGTTCGCCGCGGCCCAGGAGGCCGCGGGGATCACGCCGCTGCTGCCGCACGGCGGCGCGGCGGCCGACCTCAACCCCGCGCCGGCGCCCGCCCGCGCGGACGGGCGGTCCCGCGTCGTGGTGCTCGACTACGGCTTCGGCAACGTCCGCTCGGCCGTGCGCGCCCTCGAGCGGGTGGGGGCCGACGTCGAGCTCACCGCGGACCTGACGCGGGCCGCGGAGGCCGACGGGCTGGTGGTGCCAGGCGTCGGCGCGTTCGCCGCGTGCATGGCCGGGCTCCGCGCCGTCCGCGGCGACCAGGTGATCGACCGGCGCCTCGCCGGCGGGCGCCCCGTGCTGGGCATCTGCGTCGGCATGCAGGTCATGTTCGACGCCGGCGTGGAGCACGGGGAGCGGGCCGAGGGCCTGGGCGAGTGGCCGGGCGTCGTCGAGCGCCTCGACGCCCCGGTCGTGCCCCACATGGGCTGGTCGCCCGTGGAGACCCCCGAGGGCTCCCGCCTCTTCGCGGGGGTGGAGCACGAGCGGTTCTACTTCGTGCACTCGTACGCGGCGCAGCAGTTCACCCAGGGGCACGACGGCGACGCGGACCCGCGCTACACGCCGCCGCTGGTCACCTGGGCGCGGCACGGCGCGCCGGGCTCCGAGGCCCGGTTCGTCGCCGCCGTCGAGAGCGGACCGCTCGCCGCCACGCAGTTCCACCCCGAGAAGTCCGGCGACGCCGGCGCGACCCTGCTCGAGAACTGGGTCCGCTCGCTCTGAGCGTCGTCGGTCCGATCACCGCCGCACCCGAACCCGCCGTTCCAGAACCCGCAGTCGTAGAACCTGGAGACACCCTGATGACCGACCGCCTCGTGCTGCTGCCCGCCGTCGACGTCGCCGACGGCCAGGCCGTCCGCCTCGTGCAGGGGGAGGCCGGCTCCGAGACGTCCTACGGCGACCCGCTGGCCGCCGCCCGCGACTGGCAGGCGGGCGGCGCCGAGTGGATCCACCTCGTGGACCTCGACGCGGCGTTCGGTCGTGGCTCGAACGCCGACCTGCTCGCGCAGGTCGTGGCCGAGCTCGACGTCCAGGTGGAGCTGTCGGGCGGCATCCGTGACGACGCCTCGCTCGAGCGCGCCCTCGCCACGGGCGCGCGCCGCGTCAACATCGGCACCGCCGCCCTCGAGGACCCGGAGTGGACGGCGCGCGTCATCGCCGAGCACGGCGACGCCGTCGCCGTCGGCCTCGACGTGCGCGGCACGACGCTGGCCGCCCGCGGCTGGACCCAGGAGGGCGGCGACCTGTGGGAGGTGCTGGCACGCCTGGACGACGCCGGCTGCTCCCGGTACGTCGTCACGGACGTGACCAAGGACGGCACGCTGCGCGGCCCGAACGTCGACCTGCTGCGGGAGGTCGCCTCGCGCACCCCGGCGAAGGTGGTCGCGTCGGGCGGGATCTCGTCCCTCGCCGACCTGGAGGCGCTGCGCGCCCTGGTGCCGGACGGCGTCGAGGGGGCCGTGGTGGGCAAGGCCCTGTACGCCGGCGCGTTCACGCTGCCCGAGGCGCTCGACGTGGCGGGCCGGCCGTGACGGCCGAGGGCGGCCGTGCCCTGCCCGGGCACCTGAAGTCGATCCAGCCGACGTCGCAGTTCGCGGGCGACGACGGCTCGGCCGACGCCGAGCTCGCCGCGCTGCTGCGTGCGCACGCCGCCGGCACCGGGTCGCTGGAGGACGTCGTGCGGCGACTCGCCGTCACCCGGGTGCTGGTGCCCGTCCTCGCGGAGCTCGCCGTCGCCGACGTGGTCGAGCACGAGACGGCCGGCGGCACGCAGGAGCTGCACGTCGACAAGGAGGCCGCGGCCGGCGTGGTGGCGATCGAGGTGCCCGACGGTCGCCGGGCGCTCCCCGTCTTCACGTCGGTCGACGCGATGACGGCGTGGCGCGCAGACGCGCGTCCCGTCCCGGTCGAGGCCGCCCGTGCCGCCCTCTCGGCGGTGAGCGAGGACTGGTCGCTGCTGGTCGTGGACCCGGCCGGGCCGGCGACCGCCCTCGTGCCCCGTCCGGCGGTCTGGGCGCTCGCCCAGGGCGAGGAGTGGCGCCCGGCGCTCGTCCCCGCGGGCCCGGACGGCGCGCTCGAGGTGGAGCCGGACGTCGCCGCGGCGGTCGCGGACGCCGCCGCGCCGGTGCAGCACGTGGTGCGCGCGCACGCCGAGCGCGGGCGCCGCGCCGAGGTCGCCGTCGTGCTCGCCCTCGACCCGGGCCTGGACCGGGCGGGGCTGGACCGCGTGCTCGCGCAGGTGAACGCCCGCCTCGGCGCCTCGACGGTGATCTCCGCCCGTGTGGACTCGCTCGAGCTGCGGGTGGGCGCGGCGCGCTGACCCCGTCCTAGCGCGTCGGCGTCGCGGACGGCCCGCCGTCGGAAGGCTGTCCGGACGGCTGGGCGCACGGCGGCAGCGCCCGGAACCCGTCGGCGTCGTCCAGCAGCCGCTCCAGGGTCGACAGCGGTACCAGCAGCGAGCGGCCGTCGGAGGTCTTCGCGTACACGACGCCGATCACCCGGCCCTGCTCGTCGAGCGCCGCCGACCCCGACGAGCCCGGTTCGACCGGGGCGTCGGTGAGCAGCACCTCGCCCAGGTTCTCGTGGAGCGGGTCGGTGGTCGGTCCGATGACCTCGCCCGCGGTGATCGTCAGCTCGCCGCCCTCGGGATAGCCGACCACCGTGACGGCGTCGCCGGGCCGCGGGTCGGCGTCCGCGAGCTTGGGATGGCTGGGCAGCGGGTCCGCGGTGCGCACCAGGGCGAGATCGGCCAGCGCCGCGCTGCCCGCGGCGGAGACCTCGAGGTCGCGCCCGTCGTAGATGCTGACCTCCAGCGACTCCGAGTCGGCCACGACGTGCCGGTTGGTGACGAGCGTGTGCTCGTCGACGGCGAACCCCGACCCGGTCGACAGCCCGTTGCAGCCCACGTTCCGGATCCGCACGGCCATCCGCTGCACGGCGTCGAAGCCGTCGGGGGACAGGCCCTCTGCGCCGTCGGGCGCGAGCGAGGCGGGGGCCGACGGCGCGACGCGCGTGGGGACGACGTCGTCCGGCACTTCGGGCGGCAGCGAGGGAAGCACCCCGCAGCCGGCGAGCGTCGCGGCGAGGAGGAGGGCCGGCGCCGGGCGCAGGCCGCGCGAGCGGCCCGGTCGGGTCACTGCTCGAGCTCCTGCTCGAGCTGGTCGTTCGCCTTCGAGGCCTGCCGGCACAGGGTCTCGACGTCCGAGGCGAACCGGTCGAGGTCCTTCGCGTCGTAGGAGCCGCGGTCCTCGAGGTACGTGATGAGCTGCGACTGGGCGTCGACGCAGTCGCCGAGCGCCGTGGTCACGACGCCGGCCGCCTCGCTCACCCGCCGCTGGTAGTCGAGGTACTGCTGCGAGGCGACGTTCTCGTCGCCGAGCTGGGCCTTCTCGTTGGCGAGGTCGGTGATGCGAGCCGTCGCGGTGGCGAGCTGCTCGCGGGCCGCGACGAGCTCGGCGTCGGTGGCGTCGAGCTCGGCGTCGAGGGCCGCCACCCGGTCGGCATACCCCCGCGCCTCGTCCTCCCAGGCCGCGCTGTGCGCCTGCCAGCGGGTGGTGGTCACCCACAGGTACGCGCCGATGCCGAGCGCCCCGGCGAGCAGCACGGCCAGGACGACCACGGCCGTGCGCCGGTCGCGGCGTCGAGCGGGTGCGCCGGCCTCCGGCGGGGGCGGCGGGCGGTCCGGGGGCGGCGGCCAGGCGGACGGGGCGGACATCTCAGACGACGGAGCCCGTGAACTTCTCGCCGGGGCCCTCGCCGGGAGCGTCCGGCACGACCGACGCCTCGCGGAACGCGAGCTGCAGGGACTTCAGCCCGTCGCGCAGCGAGCGCGCGTGCTGGTTGCCGATGTCGGGGGCGCTGGCGGTGACGAGCGCGGCCAGGGCGGTGATCAGCTTGCGGGCCTCGTCGAGGTCCAGGTGCCCCTGGGCGTCGGCGTCCTCCGCCAGGCCGCACTTCACGGCGGCGGCGCTCATGAGGTGCACGGCTGCGGCGGTGATGACCTCGACCGCGGCGACGTCGGCGATGTCACGGGTGGCGTCGTCGGCCGCGTGGGTGTTCGTGGGGGTGGTCGCGGGGGAGGAGGCGTCGGGCGAGGTGCTCATGGGGTCCATCTTCGCATCGGGCGGGACCGCGACGGCCCGCCGGGACGGCGAGGCCGGGCCCCGCGGGGGACCCGGCCTCGGTGCGCGGGCGACGGCGGAGGGCCCGCCGTCGCCCGCCCTGTCAGATCCCGACGGGCTCGACGTCCGGGCCCGAGCCGGCGGCGGCCGGCGAGGGCACGTGACCCGCGGACACCTCGGCGCGGAGCTTGGCACCGAGCTCGGCGTCCACGTTCGTCCAGTACTGGAAGAACCGCTCGCGGATCTCGTCGATCGTGATGGCGAGGCCCTGGCCGGTGAGCGTCTCGAGGAACCGCGCCTTGGCGCCGTCGTCGAAGACCTCGCGGTACAGGGTGCCCGCCTGGCCGAAGTCGTCGTCCTCGGCGTGCAGGGTCTGCGCGGCACGCACGAGCTCGCCGTCCGACTCCCACGAGGACTCGACGCCGCGCGCCGGGTCGGCCACGGGGCCGCCCTGGGTGCCGAACGAGTTCGGCGTGTAGACGCGGTGCTCGGGGCCGTTGAAGTGGTACTGCATGCTGCCCTGGTGCATGTAGTTCGCGACCGGGGCGGCGTGCGGCTGGTTTACCGGCAGCTGGTTGTAGTTGGTGCCGATGCGGTAGCGCTGCGCGTCCGGGTAGGAGAAGACGCGGGCCATGAGCATCTTGTCGGGCGAGATGCCGGTGCCAGGCACCTGGTTGCCGGGCGAGAACGCGGCCTGCTCGATCTCCGCGAAGAAGTTCTTCGGGTTCCGGTTCAGCGTGAACGTGCCGACCTTGATCAGCGGGTAGTCCGCGTGCGGCCAGACCTTCGTCATGTCGAACGGGTTGAAGCGGTAGGTCTTGGCGTCCTCGTACGGCATGACCTGGACCTTGACGTCCCACGAGGGGTGCTCGCCGCGCTCGATGGCCTCGTACAGGTCGCGGCGGTAGTAGTCCGCGTCCTCGCCGGCGATCCGCTCGGCGTCCTCGGACGACATGTGCTCCACGCCCTGCTGGGAGATGAAGTGGTACTGCACCCAGAAGCGCTCGCCCTCGGCGTTGACCCACTGGTACGTGTGCGAGCCGTAGCCGTTGAGGTGGCGCCACGACTTCGACAGGCCGCGGTCGCCCATGACGTAGGTGACCTGGTGGGCCGACTCCGGGGAGAGGGTCCAGAAGTCCCACTGCATGTCGGCGTTGCGCAGGCCGGAGGCGCCGAGGCGCTTCTGGGAGTGGATGAAGTCCGGGAACTTCATCGCGTCGCGCAGGAAGAAGACCGGGGTGTTGTTGCCGACGATGTCGAGGTTGCCCTCGGTCGTGTAGAAGCGCAGCGAGAAGCCGCGCACGTCACGCCAGGTGTCGGGGGAGCCCTGCTCGCCCGCGACGGACGAGAAGCGCAGCAGCGTCTCGCTCTTCGCGCCCTTCTGGAAGACGGCCGCGCGGGTGTACTGCGAGACGTCCTCCGTGACGACGAGCTCGCCGAACGCGCCGCCGCCCTTGGCGTGCGGGTTGCGCTCCGGCACACGCTCCCGGTTGAAGGAGGCGAGCTTCTCGACCAGGTAGCGGTCGTGCAGGACGGTGGGCCCGTCCGCGCCCAGCGTGAGGGACTGCGCGTCGCTCGCGACCGGGGTGCCGGTCTGCGTCGTCGTGAACGGCGTCGTCATGTGATGACGTCCTTTCTCAGGGGGGTTCCGGTTCGGTCCGGTTTCAGATGGTAGTGCCGGGGCCGGCTGCCGGGACGGGGTCGGCGGCCGAACCGTCGGCACAGTCGGGGCACAGGCCCCAGAAGGTGACCTCGGCGAGGTCGACGGCGAACCCGTGGGACGCGCTGGGCGTCAGGCAGGGCGCGTGCCCCACGGTGCAGTCGACGTCGGCGACGGCACCGCACGAGCGGCACACCACGTGGTGGTGGTTGTCGCCGGTGCGGCGCTCGTAGCGTGCGGGGTGCCCGGCGGGCTCCATGCGGCGCAGGAGACCGGACGAGGTGAGCGCGTGCAGGCAGTCGTAGACCGCCTGCACGGACACCGAGCCGAGGTCGGCCCGCACCGCGCGCACGACGTCGTCCGCGGTGGCGTGCTGGTGCTCGGAGAGCGCGCGCAGGACGGCGAGCCGGGAACCGGTGACGCGCAGGCCCCGCTCCCTCAGCAACGTCTCGTCCGTGCTCGCCGTGGTCATGGCCGCGACCCTGCCACACTTTCTGGAACGATTCCAGTAAAGGTCGCGACGTGGACGGTCGAGACTCTCACCACACCGGCCGGCCCCGCGGCCATCCCGTGCTAGCCTTGACAGCTGACCGACCTGGGTCCATCGGCACGTCGCTCTACGGAGCGGCTGCAGGGCTCAGGTGCATCAAGTGGATCTCATCCCACCCGAGCACCGACCGAGCGCCCCCGGGGCGCCGACAGGGGCCGGGTCCCGGTCGGGCGCCTCTCGTGGGCGTCCGCCTCGGTCGCCGGAGCGCTCGCGCCCCGGCGTCGGTAGATGGCCTCCACCTGTGCTCAGGTCGGGGGCCTTTCCCGTCCCTGGCGGTTTACCGACGAGTTTAGGAGCATCACCATCAGCGAGCCTCGCATCAACGATCGGATCCGCGTCCCCGAGGTCCGACTCATCGGCCCGGGCGGGGAGCAGGTCGGCGTGGTCGCCACGGGAGTCGCCCTGAAGCTTGCCCAGGACGCCGACCTCGACCTCGTCGAGGTGGCCCCGGACGCCCGTCCGCCCGTCGCCAAGCTCATGGACTACGGCAAGTTCAAGTACGAGTCGGACATGAAGGCGCGCGAGGCGCGGCGCAACCAGGCGAACACGGTCCTCAAGGAGATCCGGTTCCGCCTGAAGATCGACCCGCACGACTACGGCACCAAGAAGGGCCACGTCGTCCGCTTCCTGGAGGCCGGCGACAAGGTCAAGGTCATGATCATGTTCCGCGGTCGTGAGCAGTCGCGCCCCGAGATGGGCGTGCGGCTTCTGCAGCGTCTCGCGGAGGACGTCTCGGACCTCGGCTTCGTCGAGTCGATGCCGAAGCAGGACGGCCGCAACATGACCATGGTGCTCGGCCCGGTGAAGAAGAAGGCCGACGCCAAGGTCGAGCAGCGCAAGCGGTCCAGCGAGATCAACGCGCAGCGCAAGACCAAGTCCGAGGTCAAGGCCGAGGCCCGCGCCCAGGCCGCGCCGGCGCAGCCGACGACGGAGCCCGAGCCGACGGAGCCCGAGGTCGAGGCGCAGGAGGCTCCGGCCCCCGAGGCCGCGCAGCCGGCGCCCGCCCCGCGCGCCGAGACGAAGCCTGCCGAGACGAAGCCCGCCGCAGCGCCGGCCGCCCCGTCGAAGCCCGCGACGTCGAAGCCTGCGGCCGCGGCGAAGCCGGCCTCCGCGCCGGCCAAGCCGGCGGCGGCCCCGAAGCCCGCGACCCCGGCGAAGCCCGCCGCGGCGACGCCGAAGCCCACGACGCCGAAGCCCGCCACCCCGCGGCCGCCGGCGCCGCGGCCGAAGCCGAGCCCCCGCGCAGGTCGCTGAGGCGGCACCGCAACGTCCATCTGGCACCGGGCCGCTCGCCGGCCCCGGTCCGCACCACGTCCCCGCCACCCGGCGGGTGACCGACACGAGGAGAGACGGCAGTCATGCCGAAGAACAAGACGCACTCCGGCGCCAAGAAGCGCTTCCGGGTCACCGGCAGCGGCAAGATCATGCGGGAGCAGACGAACGCTCGCCACTACCTCGAGCACAAGTCCAGCCGCCGCACGCGTCGTCTGGCCCAGGACCAGGTGGTCTCGGCCGCCGACGTCAAGACCATCAAGAAGCTGCTCGGCAAGTGACGCCCTCGGCGGTCCGCTGAGTCCGGTGACACCACCGGGACGCACGACCGCCGGGTCCACTTCCGGCCCCGACACTGCAAGGAGCATCACGTGGCACGCGTGAAGCGGGCGGTCAACGCCCACAAGAAGCGCCGTACGACCCTCGAGCGCGCCAGCGGCTACCGCGGCCAGCGTTCGCGCCTGTACCGGAAGGCGAAGGAGCAGGTCACCCACTCCCTCGTCTACTCGTACCGCGACCGCAAGGCGAAGAAGGGCGACTTCCGCAAGCTGTGGATCCAGCGCATCAACGCTGCGTCCCGCGCGCAGGGTCTGACCTACAACCGCCTCATCCAGGGCCTCAAGGCTGCTGGTGTCGAGGTCGACCGCCGCATGCTCGCCGAGCTCGCGGTCAACGACGTGGCGGCGTTCAACGCGCTCGTCCAGGTCGCCAAGGACGCGCTGCCGGCCGACGTCAACGCGCCGAAGGCCGCCTGAGCCACCCCGCTCAGCACCCCGGACGCCCGGACACCCCCCGACCTGTCGATGCCGCGCATGATCTCAGGCATCCCCGACGTGACGCTCGCGAACCCGCGGGCGGACCGGGTCAAGCAGGTCAGGGCGCTGTCCGGGCGTCCTGCGCGTTCCCGGCACGGACAGTTCCTCGTCGAGGGGCCCCAGGGCGTGCGTGAGGCCGTGCGCCACGCGGCCGCCGACGTCCGGGACGTCTACCTCACGCCCGCCGCCGCGGAGCGCTACGCCGAGATCGTCGACGCGGCGCTCGGCGCCGGGCTGCACCTGCACGTCGGCACGGCCGAGGTGCTCGAGGCGATGAGCCCGGACGCGCAGGGCGTGCTCGCGGTGGTGCGCACCACCGCGCTCGGCCTCGACGACGCCCTGGCCGGCGTCACCTCGCGGCCGCTGCTCGTCGCGGTGCTCGCGAACGTCCGCGACCCGGGCAACGCCGGCACGGTGATCCGCGCGGCCGACGCGGCGGGCGCGGACCTCGTCGTCCTCGCCGGCGAGAGCGTGGACGTCCACAACCCCAAGGTGGTGCGCTCCACCGCCGGCTCCCTCTTCCACCTGCCCGTGGTCACGGGCCTGCCCCTGGCCGACGCCGTCGCCGTCGTCCGCGCCGCGGGCTGCGTCGTCCTCGCCGCCGACGGCACGGGCGAGCACGACCTCGACGACCTGCTCGACGTGGCGGGCGGCCCGGCCGTCGACGCCGGGCAGCCGGACCTGGCGGGCTCGAGCGCCTGGGTCTTCGGCAACGAGGCATGGGGCCTGCCCGAGGCCGACCGTGCGCTGGCCGACGCCGTCGTGCGCGTGCCGATCCGCGGCCGCGCGGAGTCGCTCAACCTGGCCACCGCCGCCACGGTCTGCCTCTACGCGAGCGGGCGCGCGCAGCGCTGACGCCGCAGGCCGCCGCGTCGTCGTCGCGCCGGCCGAACGCCCCGGCCCGGCGTGGGACAGCCCGCTCGCCGGCGGTCGCGAGGGCGGCGGTCGGTCCGGACCCTGCCCGGCGCCGGTCGCGCGCCGCCCGGGGCGGCCCGTGCCGGGGCGTGGCACGATGCGCGGATGCGCCTGTTCACGGCCGTGTACCCCTCCGCCGACGCCGGCGACCACCTGGAGCTCGCCCTCGCCGGGGTGGGCGGCGCCGCTCTCTCCGACCCGGGCCGCGGCCTGCGCTGGGTGGCGCCGGAGCAGCGCCACGTCACCCTCGCCTTCCACGGCGAGGTGCCGGACGGAGCCGTGCCGGACTACGTCGAGGCGCTGGGGATCGCCCTGGCCGACGTGCCGCCGTTCGCGCTGGCCCTGAGCGGTGGCGGCACCTTCGGGGGGCGGACGCTCTGGGTCGGTGTGGCCGGGTCGGTCGACGACCTGCGGCGCGCCGGCGAGCTCGCGCAGGACGCCGCCGTCGGCGCGGCGGGCCTGCCCGCCTCCGACCGCACGTCGGGACGGCCGCACCTCACGGTCGCGCGCGCGACCCTGCGGGCGGCGGAGGGCCGGCGGAGGGTCGACGGCGCCCGCGGGGGGACGCGTGGCCCGCGCGGGCGCGAGCCGGAGGCGTCGCCCCTGGTGCCGTGGGCGCGGGCGCTGGCCGTGTACCGCGGCCCGTCGTGGGAGGTCGGCGCCGTGCACGTCGTCGCGTCCCGGCTCGGCGAGGGACGGTCGGGGGGTCCGCTGCACGACGACGTCGCCGTGATCCCCCTGGCGGACCGGGACGGGACGGGACGGCCCGTGCCATGATGGGTGCGTGACACGCCGCGACCGCCGATTTACCGGGCCCGCCACGGGCCCGGCCCCGGCGACGCCCGCGCGCTGAGCGCGGTACCGCGGACGCCGACCTGACCGGCCCGGGCGGGCACATAAACTGACCCCGCCGCCCACACCCTTCGCAGGGCCCCTCTCAGGAAGGCACGCATGTCCACGCCCGCACCCACCCCAGAACCCGGCATCGAACGGCAGAGCCCCGACCCGCTGGACGTCGCGGCGCTCGACTCCGCCGTCGACGAGGCCCTCGCCGCGGTCGCCGCCGCGCGCGACCTCGACGAGCTGAAGACGGTCCGCACCGCGCAGACCGGGGACAAGAGCCCGCTCGCGCTCGCCAACCGTGCCATCGGGGCCCTGCCGGGGCCGGACAAGGCCGCCGCCGGCAAGAACGTCGGCCCGCGCCGCGGGCGCGTGAACCAGGCGATCGCCGCGCGCCAGGCCGAGCTCGAGGCCGAGCGCGACGAGCGCGTCCTGGTCGAGGAGACGGTCGACGTCACGCTGCCGACCGACCGCCGCCCCGTCGGGGCGCGGCACCCGATCGAGCTGGTGCAGGAGCGCATCGCCGACTTCTTCGTGGGCCTCGGCTGGGAGATCGCCGACGGCCCCGAGGTCGAGGCGGAGTGGTTCAACTTCGACGCGCTGAACTTCGACCCGGACCACCCCGCGCGGCAGATGCAGGACACGTTCTACGTGTCCGGCGAGGGGGACAAGCCGTCGAACCTCGTGCTGCGCACGCACACGTCGCCGGTGCAGTCGCGCTCGATGCTGGAGCGTGGCGTGCCGCTGTACATCGCGTGCCCGGGCAAGGTGTTCCGCACCGACGCGCTGGACGCCACGCACACGCCCGTCTTCCACCAGGTCGAGGGCCTGGCGGTCGACAAGGGCCTGACGATGGCGAACCTCGTGGGCACCCTCGACGCGTTCGCGCGCGCCATGTTCGGCCCGGAGGCCCGCACGCGGCTGCGCCCGAGCTTCTTCCCGTTCACGGAGCCCAGCGCGGAGATGGACCTGTGGTTCCCGCAGAAGAAGGGCGGCGCCGGCTGGATCGAGTGGGGCGGCTGCGGCATGGTCAACCCGAACGTGCTGCGCGCGGCCGGGATCGACCCCGAGGAGTACCAGGGCTTCGCGTTCGGGATGGGCATCGAGCGGACGGCGATGCTGCGCCACTCGATCGCGGACATGCACGACATCGTGGAGGGCGACGTGCGCTTCTCCACCCAGTTCGGGACGGAGATCTGATGCCCCGCATCGTCACTGACTGGCTCGGCGAGCACGTCGAGCTGCCGGCGGACCTCACCGCGGAGCAGCTCGCGGCGGCGCTGGTGAGGGTCGGCCTGGAGGAGGAGGAGATCCACCCCGCCGCCGTCACCGGCCCGCTCGTCGTCGGGCGAGTGCTCGCGCAGACGCCCGAGCCGCAGAAGAACGGCAAGACCGTCAACTGGTGCCTGGTCGACGTCGGCCCGGAGCACAACGCGACGCAGATCAAGGGCGTCGACGACGCCGACGTCCCCGCGGGCGGCGCTCGCGGCGTCATCTGCGGCGCGCACAACTTCGGCGTGGGGGACTACGTCGTCGTGTCGCTGCCGGGCACCGTGCTGCCCGGCGGCTTCGCCATCGCGGCGCGCAAGACCTACGGCCACGTCTCCGACGGCATGATCTGCTCGGTGCGGGAGCTCGGCATCGGGGACGACCACGACGGCATCCTCGTGCTCACGCGCGCGGGCTTCGACGCCGCCGACCTCACTCCCGGCCAGGACGCGATCGCCCTGCTCGGCCTCGGCGACGAGGTGCTCGAGATCAACGTGACCCCGGACCGCGGGTACGCGTTCAGCTACCGCGGCGTGGCGCGCGAGTACGCCCACTCCACGGGCGCGCGGTTCACCGACCGCGGGCTGCCGGAGAACCTCGTCACGCCCCCGCCCGCCCCGACGGCCGACGGGTTCGTCGTCGAGGTCGACGACGCGGCGCCGATCCACGGGCAGGTCGGCTGCGACCGGTTCGTCACGCGCGTCGTGCGCGGCATCGACCCCGCCGCGCCCACCCCGCCGTGGATGAAGCGCCGTCTCGAGGGCTCGGGCATGCGGTCCATCTCCCTGGCCGTCGACGTCACCAACTACGTGATGCTCGACCTGGGCCAGCCGCTGCACGCCTACGACCTCGGCAAGGTCGCGGCGCCGATCGTCGTCCGGCGTGCGGCTCCCGGCGAGCGCCTCACGACGCTCGACGACACCGACCGCGCGCTCGACGCCGAGGACCTGCTCATCACGGACTCGCCCGCGGGCGAGCGCGGCGCTCGCGTGCTCGGGCTGGCCGGCGTCATGGGCGGTGCGTCGTCGGAGGTGAGCCCGACGACGACGGACGTCCTCGTCGAGGCGGCCCACTTCGACCAGATCACCGTGGCCCGCACGGCGCGGCGGCACCGGCTGCCGTCCGAGGCCGCCAAGCGGTTCGAGCGCGGCGTGGACCCGCGCCTGCCTGCCGTCGCGGCGCAGCGCGTGGTCGACCTGCTCGTGGAGCTCGGCGGCGGCACCGCGGACGCCGCGGTGAGCGACCTCGACACCACGACCGCCGCCAAGCCGGTGCGTCTGGACGTCACCCTGCCGACGCGCCTGTCGGGCGTGGAGTACGACCGGGCCACCGTGGTCGGCATCCTCGAGCAGATCGGCTGCACCGTGACGGACGCGGTCGCCGGGGCCAGCGTGGACGCGGTCCGCGTGACGCCGCCGTCGTGGCGCCCCGACCTCACCGAGCCGGCCGCGCTGGTCGAGGAGGTCGTGCGGATCGCGGGCTACGACCAGATCCCGTCGGTGCTCCCGGCCGCCCCGGGCGGTCGCGGCCTGACGCCAGAGCAGCGGGCCCGCCGGTCGGTGGCGCGCGCGCTCGCGGAGGCGGGCCTCGTCGAGGTGCTCTCCTACCCGTTCGTCGGCGAGGCCGACCTCGACGCGCTCGGCCTGCCCGACGAGGACGTGCGCCGCACCACGCTGCGCCTCGCCAACCCGCTGGCCGACGACCGGCCCTTCCTGCGCGCCGACCTGCTCTCGACGCTGCTCGAGACCGCGCGGCGGAACGTCTCGCGCGGGCTGCCCGACGTGGCGGTCTTCGAGATCGGCCTGGTCACGCGGCCGACGCCGGGCACCCCGGCCCCGCCGCAGCTGCCGGTCGGCGTGCGGCCGTCGGACGACGACCTCGCGGCGCTCGTCTCCGCCGTCCCGGACCAGCCGCGGCACGTCGCGGGCGTGCTCACCGGCCGGGCGGTGCCTGCCGGCTGGTGGGGCGACGGCCGTGCGGCCGACTGGACGGACGCCCTCGACGCCGCCCGCCTCGTCGCGGAGCGGGCGGGCGCGGAGGTCGTGGTCCGGGCCGACTCCGGCACGATGCCGTGGCACCCCGGGCGCTGCGCGGCGCTGGCGCTGGCCGACGGCGCCGTCGTCGGGCACGCGGGCGAGCTGCACCCGAAGGTGGTCGAGGCCCTGGGCCTGCCTGCCCGGGCGGTGGCGTTCGAGCTCGACCTCGGCGCACTGATCTCCGCCGGCGGGAGCGTGCCCGTCGTGGCCGAGCCGGTGTCGGCGTTCCCCGCGGCGAAGGAGGACTTCGCGTTCGTCGTCGACGCGGACGTGACGGCCGACGCCGTGCACGCCGCCGTCGTCGCGGGCGCGGGCCCGCTGCTGGAGGACGCGCGACTCTTCGACGTGTTCACCGGCGAGCAGGTGGGCGAGGGCAAGAAGTCGCTCGCCTACTCGGTGCGGCTGCGCGCCGCCGACCGCACGCTGACCGCCGACGACGTGCGCGCCGTCCGCGAGGGGGTCGTCGCCGCGGCGACCGAGCGCGTGGGGGCCGTGCTGCGTGGCTGAGTCGGCACCGTCGGCCCGGCCCGTCGAGCCTCGGCCCGCCCGGACCGCGCTGGTCACGGGCGCGAGCCGCGGCATCGGGCGCGCGGTGGCGCTCGGGCTGGCGCGGGCCGGGCTGGACGTCGCCCTCGTCGCTCGGGACGCCGCCCGCCTGGCCGAGGTCGCGCGCGAGGTGCGCGACCTCGGCCGGACGGCCCTCGAGCTGCCCGCGGACATCACCGACGCCGCGGCGGTGGCGGCGGCCGTGCGGGCCGCGGAGGGGTCCCCGACCGACGGCGGGCTGGGCGCCGTGGACCTGCTGGTCAACAACGCCGGCCGCATCGACGCCGAGGTGCCGCTGTGGGAGGCCGACCCCGACGAGTGGTGGTCGGTGCTCGAGACGAACGTGCGCGGGCCGTTCCTGCTGGCCCGGCACGCCGTGCCGGGGATGCTGGCGCGCGGCGGCGGGCGGGTCGTCGACCTCAACAGCGGTGCCGGCTCGCACGACAACGCCGACGCGACCGCCTACACCGCGAGCAAGACCGCGCTGATGCGTCTCGGCGCCGGCCTGCACGCCGCCGGCCACGACCGTGGCCTGCGCGTGCTGGAGGTCGCGCCCGGCGTCGTGCGCACGGACATGACGGGGTCGATGCGCGCCCACGAGGGGCGGACGGAGTGGACGCCCGTCGAGCGGACCGTCGACCTGGTGACGGCGTTCGCGCGCGGCGACCTCGACGCCTGCTCCGGCTGGTTCGTCCGCGCCTCGCACGACACCCCGGAGTCGCTGGTCCGGCTGGCCGGCGCGGCCACGGCGCCCGCCGCGCGCCGGCTGCGCGTGCAGCCGGCGGCGGACGACGACCCGCTGGCCGAGGTGCTCACCGGGCGGTGACCCTGGCACCCCGGCCGGGGCGCGGGCGGGCGGTTCAGCGGCGCTCGTCGCGCCAGCGCACCCACTGCTCGACGAGGGACAGGTCGTAGCCTGGCCCGCCCGTGCCGATCGTGAACAGCGTGGCGCCGGCGTCGAGCAGCTTCTGCCCGACCTCCTCGGGCGGCGCGCCCACGCCGACGGACCGCTCCACGAGGGTCGCGGTGTCGCGCCCGACGGCCTCCCCGTGCTCGTCGAGGATCGCCGACTTCCGGGTGAGGGTGTCGACGTCGCCGAACGAGTGCCACACGTCGGCGTGCTCGGCCACCAGGCGCAGGGTCTTCTTCTCGCCCCCGCCGCCGACGAGGATCGGGATCTCGCGCGTCGGCGCGGGGTTGCCGACCGCGAGCCGGGCCTTGATGCGGGGGAGCGCCGCGCCCAGGTCGGCGATGCGCGAGCCCGCCGTGCCGAACTCGTAGCCGAACTGCTCGTAGTCCTTGGCGAACCAGCCGGCGCCGATGCCGAGGATCAGCCGGCCGCCGCTGATGTGGTCGACCGTGCGGGCCATGTCCGCGAGCAGGTCGGGGTTGCGGTAGGAGTTGCAGCTGACGAGGGCGCCGATCTCGACGCGCTCGGTCTGCTCGGCCCACGCGCCGAGCATCGTCCAGCACTCGTAGTGTGCGCCGTCCGGGTCGCCGGTGAGCGGGAAGAAGTGGTCCCAGTTGAAGATCACGTCGACCCCGGCGTCCTCGGCGCGGCGCACGGCGTCGCGCATCTGGGCATAGTCGGCGTGCTGCGGCTGGAGCTGGACCCCGATGCGGATCGGGTGGGTGGTGTCGGTCACGGTCCGAGCCTAAGCGCGCCCGCCGGTGCGGCCGTCAGCCCGTCCGGGTGGCGACCGTGAAGACCCGCCGGAAGGCGAGCGGCGTGCCGAACCGGTGCCGGGGGTAGGCCTCGCGCAGGGCGGCGCCGAGCTCGACGTCGAACCGGGCGCGCAGGTCCGTGCCGTGCGCGGCGTCGTGCGCGTCGAGCGCGTGCAGCACCGGCTGGGCGCCGGTCGCCGAGATCCACCGCAGCACGGGGTCGTCGCCGTCCAGCACGTGGGTGTAGGTCGTCTCCCAGGCGTCGACCGACCAGCCGGGACCGGACAGGAGCTCGAGGTACTCCGCGGGGTCGCCGACGACGCGGCGCTCGACGGGCCCGACGGCGGCGGCGTACGGCTCGCGACCGGCGACCTCGCGCAGGGTGCGGTGGCTCGGCGCGTCGTGGTTGCCCGGGACGGAGAACGCGAACGTCTGCCGGGCCGTCGCGGCGAGCGCGGGGAGCAGCTCGCGGTGGCCGGGCACCCACTGCAGGGTGGCGTTGCTGATCACCAGGTCGGCCTCGGGGGCGGGACCGCGGCCGGCGGCGTGGTCGCGGACGTCGGCGAGCTCGTAGCGGCTCCCGGGGTCCGCGGCGCGGGCCTTCTCGATCATCGCGGGGGAGGAGTCGAGCCCGACGAACGCGGCGTCCTGCCACCGCCCGCGCAGCACGGGGGTGAGGTGCCCCGGGCCGCAGCCCAGGTCGACGATGCTCGCCGGGTCGCGCACGACGCGCGCGACCAGCTCGCCGAACGGGCGCGACCGCTCGTCGGTGTAGCGCAGGTAGGCGGAGGGGGACCAGTCGGCCATGACAATTCCTCTCGATATCAAGTTTCTTGATGTCAAGAGACTAGCGTGCGCGCCCCCGCCGCGCCACGCTGGGGTCATGGACGCCGGTGAGGACGCCGAGACCATCCCCGCGCCGCCCGGGCGTGGCGACCAGACCCCCGCGACGGTCGTGCCGTACCTCGCGGTGCGCGGCGCGGCGGACGCCATCGACTACTACCGCCGGGCCTTCGGTGCGCAGGAGCGGTTCCGGATCGAGGACGACGGCGTCGTCGGGCACGCCGAGCTCGCCGTCGGCGGCGCGACGATCTACCTGTCCGACGAGTGGGAGCAGCTGCGCGTGCACAGCCCCGCGACGCTCGGCGGATGGTCGGTGTCGCTGGCGATCGAGGTCGAGGACGCCGACGCGTTCGTCGCGCACCTCGTCGACGGCGGGGCCCGGCTGGAGCGGGGCGTCGACGACGGGCCCGAGGAGGGCTGGCGCAGCGCGTGGGTCGTGGACCTCTACGGGCACCGCTGGCACGTCTCGAGCCCGACGGCGGGCTGACCGCCGCCGGTCAGGGGACCAGGAGGACCTTGCCCGTCGTGGCGCGCCCCTCCAGGGCGCGGTGCGCCTGCGCGGCGTCGGCGAGCGGGAGCCGCTCCCCGATCCGGACGTCGAGGTCGCCCGCGGCGGCCGCCCCCAGCACCTCCGACGCCCGCCACTCGAGCTCGCCCCGGGTGAGGAGGTAGTGCCCCAGCGTGGGCCGGGTGAGGTAGAGCGACCCGCCGGAGTTCAGCCGCTGCGGGTCGAACGGCGGCACCTGGCCGGACGCCCCGCCGAACAGCACGAGCGTGCCACGCGGCCGCAGCGACGCGAGCGACGCGTCGAACGTCGCGCGTCCCACGCCGTCGTACACGACGTGCACGCCGCGGCCGTCGGTGAGGTCGCGCACGACGGCGGGCAGTTCGGTCGCGACGTCGTCCATCGCCGCGTAGTCGACGGTGTGCGCGGCTCCGGCCGCCGACGACAGGGCCGCCTTCTCGGGCGAGGACACCGTCGTGATGACGCGCCCGCCGCGCGCGACCGCGAGCTGGGTCGCGAGCAGGCCGACGCCGCCGGCCCCGGCGGTGAGCAGGACGTCGTGGCCCGGCCCGACCTCGAAGGTCGACGCCACGAGGTAGTGCGCCGTCATCCCCTGCAGCGGCAGGGCGGCGGCCGTGACGAGATCGAGTCCCGCGGGGACGCGCACGGCGTTTGCGGCGGGGACGACGGCGAGCTCGGCGTACGACCCCGGCGCCTCGTTCCAGGCCACCTCGTCGCCGACGGCGAAGCCCTCCACGCCGTCGCCGAGCGCCTCGACCGTCCCGGCGCCCTCGACGCCCACGACGTGCGGGTAGCTCATCGGGTAGACGCCCGCCCGGCGGTAGGTGTCGATGAAGTTGACCCCCGCCGCCGCGACGCGGACCAGGAGCTCGCCCGCGCCGGGCGCGGGGTCGGGCTGCTCGACGTACTCCAGGACCTCGGGACCACCCGCCGCGCGGGCCACGACTGCGTGCATGCGTCCGAGCCTACGCAGCCGGGGGCGGGTCCAGCCTCTCGCCCGCGCGGACGGGCACGTCGACGCGGTTGCCCGCCGGGGCCAGCGGGCAGGTCCACGCCGGGTCGTAGCGGCACGACGGGTGGTAGGCGAGGTTGAGGTCCACCACGACGAGGCCGTCGCGCCCGCCGAGGTCGGCGCCCTTCGCCGTGTCGAGCAGGTACCGCCCGCCGCCGTAGGTCTCGTCCCCGGCGGTGCCGTCGCGCAGGGGGACGAACAGGCCGCCGCCGTACTGCGCGAGCCACCAGGCGTCGAGCGTCCCCACGCCGGGGAGCTCGAGCACCCCGACGCGCTCCATCGTCGTCGTGCCGTCCGCGCCCGTGTCGAGCTCCAGCCGCGCCGCCGGCGCGGGGCGCAGCGGCACCTCGAAGCGCAGCGCCGGGTCGTAGGGCCAGGAGGGGAGCCCGGTCGCCCGCAGCGGGTCACCGGCCGGCAGCGGGCTCTGCGCGTGGTCGCGGAAGAGTGCGTCGCGCCCCGCCCGCCACGTCGCGTGCCCGCTCGCGGGGTCGGGCGCGGCGCGGACCGCGGCGTACAGCTCGGCGACGCGCCGCCGCCAGTCGGCGAGCTCGACGGCGGTGCCCGGCGTCACCGGAGGGCTCCCGCGTCGGGCGCAACGGTGGGCACGGCGGTGGGGAGGGCGGTCACGGCCTCGACCCTATGCTTCGCCTGTGACCCGAGACACCCGCGCACCGTTCACGATCCGTCCCGCGACCGACGACGACTGGCCCGCCCTGTGGCCGACCGTCGAGGCGGTGGTGCGTGAGGGCGAGACGTACGTCTACCCGCTGGACCTCACGAGCGAGCAGGCGCGGGAGATCTGGATGGAGCGCGCCCCGGGCGCGACGGTCGTGGCGGAGGCTGCGGACGGCACGCTGCTGGGCACGGCCAAGATGGGGCCGAACCGGCCGGGCCACGGCGACCACGTGGGCACGGCGTCGTTCATGGTGTCGCCCGCCGCGCGCGGGCTCGGGGTGGGCCGGGCGCTCGGCGAGCACGTCGTCGCCTGGCACCGCGAGCAGGGCTTCCGCGGCATCCAGTTCAACGCGGTGGTGGAGTCGAACGAGGTCGCGGTGCGCCTGTGGCGGGCGCTCGGGTTCGAGGTGGTCGGCACTGTGCCGGGCGCCTTCCGCAGCCCGGCGCACGGCTACGTGGGGCTGCACGTGATGTACCTGCCGCTCGTCGCCTGACCCGAGGCGCCCGGGGCGCGAGAAACTGGTTCCGGCGCATTGCATAGGTATGTATAGTGCTGCATATGGTCAGCACTGAGTCGCGCACGTTCCGTGTCGCCGTCGCCGGTGCCTCCGGGTACGCCGGGGGCGAGTTCCTGCGCCTCGCGGCGCGTCACCCCGCGCTGGAGGTCGGGACGCTCACGGCGCACTCGAACGCCGGCGCGCGCCTCGGCACGCTGCAGCCGCACCTGCGCTCCCTCGCGGACAGGGTGCTCGAGCCGACCACCCCCGAGGCGCTCGCGGGCCACGACGTCGTCGTGCTCGGCCTGCCGCACGGCGCGTCCGGCGAGATCGCCGCGCAGCTGCCCGACGACGTGCTCGTGCTCGACCTCGGCGCCGACCACCGCCTCGCGTCCGCCGCCGACTGGGAGCAGTTCTACGGCTCGGCCCACGCGGGCACCTGGCCCTACGGCCTGCCCGAGCTGCTCCACGCCGACGGCGCGGGGACGGTCACCGGCGCGCAGCGCGACCGCCTGGCGGGCGCCCGCCGGATCGCGGTGCCCGGCTGCAACGTCACGGCCGTCACGCTCGGCCTGCAGCCCGGCGTCGCCGCCGGCCTCGTGAGCCCGGCCGACGTCGTCGCGGTCCTCGCCAACGGGTACTCGGGCGCGGGCAAGTCCCTCAAGCCGCACCTGCTCGCCGCCGAGGGCCTGGGCTCCGCCGTGCCGTACGCGGTGGGCGGCACGCACCGGCACATCCCCGAGATCGCCCAGAACCTGCGTACCGCCGGGGCGCCGGAGGTGTCGATCAGCTTCACCCCGACGCTCGTGCCGATGTCGCGCGGCATCCTCGCCACCGTCACGGCCCGCCTCGCGCCGGGCCACGAGGACGCCACCGCCGCCGACGTCCGCGCCGCCTGGGCCGAGGCCTACGCGGACGAGCCGTTCGTCGAGCTCCTCCCGGAGGGCCAGTGGCCGACGACGGCCGCCACCCTCGGCGCCAACACGGCCCTCGTGCAGGTCGCGCTCGACGCCGCCGCCGGGCGCGTCGTGACCGTCACCGCCATCGACAACCTGGTCAAGGGCACCGCCGGCCAGGCGGTCCAGGCCATGAACCTCGCCCTCGGCCTGCCGGAGACGGCCGGCCTCGTCACCGAAGGAGTCGCACCGTGAGCGTGACCGCAGCGCAGGGGTTCCGGGCCGCCGGGATCACGGCCGGCCTCAAGGCCTCCGGCACCCCCGACCTCGCCCTGGTCGTCAACGACGGCCCGCAGCACGCGGCCGCCGCCGTCTTCACGAGCAACCGTGTGGTCGGCGCGCCGGTGATGTGGTCGCGCCAGGCGATCAAGGACGGGGTCGCCCGCGCCGTCGTGCTGAACTCGGGTGCCGCGAACGTGTGCACCGGCCCGGGCGGGTTCCAGGACTCGCACGCGACGGCGGAGAAGGTCGCCGAGGTGCTCGGGATCGGTGCGATCGACGTCCTCGTGGCCTCGACCGGCCTCATCGGCGTGCGGCTCGCGGCGGAGAAGCTGCTCGCCGGGATCCCGGTCGCGGCGGACGCGCTGGGGCCGGACGAGGAGTCGGGCACGAGCGCGGCCACGGCCATCATGACGACGGACTCCGTCCCGAAGACCGCGGTGCGCACGATCGAGACGCCGTCCGGCACCGTGACGGTGGGCGGGATGGCCAAGGGCGCGGGCATGCTCGCTCCCGCGCTCGCCACGATGCTCTGCGTCATCACGACCGACGCCGTCGTGGACGCCGGGACCACGGACGCGGCGCTGCGCGCGGCGACCCGCACGACGTTCGACCGCGTCGACTCCGACGGCTGCATGTCGACCTCCGACACCGTCGTGCTCATGGCGTCGGGCGCGTCCGGCGCGACGCCGGACGACGCCGCGTTCGCCGAGGCCGTGACCGCGGTCTGCGCCGACCTCGCGCGCCAGCTCGTGGCGGACGCGGAGGGCGCGTCCCACGACATCGCCATCACCGTCACGCACGCGACGACCGAGGACGCCGGACTGGCCGTGGCCCGGGCCGTGAGCCGGTCCAACCTGGTCAAGGCCGCGATCTTCGGCAACGACCCCAACTGGGGCCGCATCCTCTCGCAGGTCGGCACGGTCCCCGAGGAGGTCGCGCCGTTCGACCCGCTGGAGCTCGACGTCAGCGTCAACGGCGTCATGGTGTGCAAGGCGGGCGGGGCGCACGAGTCGCCGGAGGACGTCGACCTCGCCGCGTCGCGTGACGTGTCGATCACGATCGACCTGCACGCCGGCGATGCCGAGATCACGCTGTGGACCAACGACCTCACCCACGCGTACGTCCACGAGAACAGCGCGTACAGCTCATGAGCAGCGACGTCGTGAACGGGCTCGCGCCCGAGCAGAAGGCCGAGGTGCTCCTCGAGGCCCTCCCGTGGCTCCAGGAGTTCGCGGGCGCGCTCGTCGTCGTCAAGTACGGCGGCAACGCCATGATCGACGACCGGCTCAAGGCCGCGTTCGCCCAGGACATGGTGTTCCTGCGCCAGGTGGGGCTGCGGCCCGTCGTGGTGCACGGCGGCGGCCCGCAGATCAACGCCATGCTGGAGCGCCTGGACATCCACAGCGAGTTCCGCGGCGGCCTGCGCGTCACGACCCCCGAGGCGATGGACGTGGTGCGCATGGTGCTCACCGGCCAGGTCTCGCGCGAGCTCGTCGGTCTCATCAACGCGCACGGCCCGCACGCCGTCGGCATGTCGGGGGAGGACGCCGGGCTGTTCCGTGCCGCCCGCCGGCACGCCGTCGTCGACGGCGAGCCGGTCGACGTCGGCCTCGTGGGCGACGTCGTCCAGGTGGACGCCGGGGCCGTGCAGGACCTGCTCGACGCCGGCCGCATCCCGGTCGTGTCGACCGTCGCGCCCGACGTCGACGACCCGACCCAGGTGCTCAACATCAACGCCGACACGGCAGCCTCCGCGCTCGCGGTGGCGCTCGGGGCCAGCAAGCTGATCATGCTCACCGACGTCGAGGGCCTGTACACGTCGTGGCCCGACAAGGACTCCCTCGTCGAGGAGATCTCCGCGCCGGACCTCGCCGCCCTCCTGCCGAGCCTGACGTCCGGCATGGTGCCCAAGATGGAGGCGTGCCTGCGCGCCGTCCAGGGCGGCGTGCCCCGCGCGACCGTGATCGACGGCCGCCAGCCGCACTCGGTGCTCCTGGAGGTCTTCACCACCCGCGGCAACGGCACGATGGTCGTGCCCGCGCCGACAGCCACCACCACCGATCCCACAGCGAGCAAGGAGGCAGGCGCGTGAGCGACACCCTGCAGTCGGTGAGCGGCGGCGCCCTCGCCGACGCCTCGAACGCCGCCTGGACCGACCGCTACACCCACGCGGTGATGGACACGTTCGGCCCGCCCCAGCGTGTGCTGGTGCGCGGCGAGGGCGCCTACGTGTGGGACGCCGACGGGCGTCGCTACCTCGACCTGCTCGCCGGGATCGCGGTGAACGCGCTCGGCCACGCCCACCCCACGGTCACGGCGGCGATCAGCGCGCAGCTCGGCACCCTCGGGCACGTGTCGAACTTCTTCGCGACGCCCACCCAGATCGGCCTGGCCGAGCGTCTGCTGCACCTCGCGGGCGCCCCCGAGGGCTCGCGGGTGTTCTTCACCAACTCGGGCACCGAGGCGGTGGAGGCGGCGTTCAAGATGGCGCGCCGCAACGCCGGCGACGACGGCACCCGCACCCGGGTCCTGGCCCTGGAGGGCGGCTTCCACGGCCGCTCGATGGGCGCGCTCGCCCTCACGGCGAAGGCCGCGTACCGCGAGCCGTTCGAGCCGCTGCCCGGCGGCGTCGAGCACGTGCCGTTCGGCGACACCGCCGCCCTCGACGAGGCGTTCTCGCCGGAGGCGGTCGTGGAGCGGGGTGGCGTCGCGGCGTTCGTCGTGGAGCCGCTGCAGGGCGAGGCCGGTGTGCGGCCGCTGCCCCCGGGCTACCTGGCGCACGCCCGCCGGCTCACCGCCGAGGCGGGCGCGCTGCTGGTGCTCGACGAGGTCCAGACGGGCGTCGGCCGCACGGGCTCCTGGTTCGCCTTCCAGCAGCCGGAGATCGGCGGCGGCGTCGTGCCCGACGTCGTCACCGTGGCCAAGGGCCTGGGCGGCGGCTTCCCCGTGGGCGCCGCGATCGCGTTCGGCGAGCGCGCCGCGACCCTGCTCGGCCGCGGCCAGCACGGCACCACGTTCGGGGGCAACCCGGTCGCGGCGGCCGCCGGCCTCGCGACGCTCGGCGTCATCGAGCGCGACGACCTGCTCGAGAACGTGCGCCGCGTCGGCGCCGTCCTCGCCTCCGAGATCGAGGCCGCGGGCAACCCGCTCGTCGCCGGAGTGCGCGGGCGAGGGCTCCTGCTCGCCGTCCAGCTCACCCGGCCCGTCGCGGCCGACGTCGCGGCGGCCGCGCTGGAGGCCGGCTTCGTCGTCAACGCCGTCGCCCCGGACGCGATCCGCCTCGCGCCCCCGCTGATCCTCACGGCCGACCAGGCGCGCGACGTCGCCCGGTTCTTCGCCGCCGTCACCGTCCCCGCCTCTGCCGACAGGGAGTCCTGATGCCCCGCCACTTCCTCCGCGACGACGACCTCACCCCGGACGAGCAGCGGGAGGTCCTCGAGCTCGGCATGGCGTTCCGGGAGGACCGGTTCGTGCGCGCGCCGCTCGCGGGCCCCCAGGGCGTGGCCGTGCTGTTCGACAAGCCGACGCTGCGCACGCAGGTCTCGTTCTCGACGGGCGTCGCCGAGCTCGGCGGCTTCCCCGTGATCGTGGACGGCCGGCTCGCCCAGGTGGGCGTGCGCGAGTCCGTCGCCGACGTCACCCGCGTGCTCGACCGCCAGGTGTCCGCCATCGTGTGGCGCACGTTCGGCCAGGCCCGGATCGACGAGATGGCCGCCGTCTCGCGCGTCCCGGTGGTCAACGCCCTCACGGACGGGTTCCACCCGTGCCAGATCCTCGCCGACCTGCTCACGGTGGCCCAGCACCGCGGCGGCATCTCCGCCCTGGCCGGTCAGCGGCTCGCCTACGTGGGCGACGCCGGCAACAACATGGCCGCGTCGTACCTGCTCGGCGGCGTCACCGCCGGCCTGCACGTCGCGGTCGCCGGGCCGGAGGGCTACCTCCCGCCCGAGGACGTCGTCGCCCGCGCCCGGGAGATCGCCGCCACGACCGGGGGCTCGGTGACCGTCACGACCGACGCCCGGGCCGCCGTCGCCGGGGCCGACGTCGTCGCCGCGGACACCTGGGTCTCCATGGGCGACGAGGACGAGGCCGCCGAGCGGCTCGCCGCCCTGGACGCCTATCGCGTGGACGACGCGCTCCTTTCCGGCGCGGCCGACGACGCGATCTTCCTGCACTGCCTGCCCGCCTACCGCGGCAAGGAGGTCACGGCCTCCGTGATCGACGGCCCCGCGTCCGTCGTCTGGGACGAGGCGGAGAACCGCCTGCACGCCCAGAAGGCCCTGCTCACCTGGCTCCTGGAGCACCGGTGAGCGCCGCCGAGGGCGCGTCGGCGGGCCAGGCCTCGGGGCCGACGACGAAGGCCGCGCGGCACGCGCGGATCGTCGAGATCGTGCGGCGCACGGCGATCCACTCGCAGGCCGAGCTGGCCCGCGAGCTCGCCGACGCGGGCGTCAGCGTCACGCAGGGCACCCTGTCGCGCGACCTCATCGAGCTGCGCGCGGAGAAGGTGCGCAACGCGGCGGGGGCGCTCGTCTACGCCGTGCCAGGCGAGGGCGGCGACCGCAGCGTGCAGGCCGCGGGCGTGGGGGAGCACGACGTCGAGTACGTCGCCGCGCGCCTCGCCCGGCTCTGCAACGACCTGCTCGTGTCGGCGGAGGCGTCCGCCAACCTCGTGGTGCTGCGCACGCCGCCCGGCGCGGCCAACTACCTCGCGTCCGCGATCGACCACTCGGTCTTCCCGGGCGTCCTCGGCTCCATCGCGGGCGACGACACGATCCTCGTGATCGCGCGCGACCCGCTCGGCGGCGACGAGCTGGCCCGCCGCTTCCTCGAGCTGACCGGTCCCTGACCCCGTCCTCCCGGCGGGCCGTGGCCTCCGCGGACCCGCACTGCCAGACTTGACCCGAACCCCTCGCAAGAAAGAGAACTGTGATGACTGATCGCGTCGTGCTCGCCTACTCGGGCGGCCTGGACACCTCCGTGGCCATCGGCTGGATCGCCGAGGCCACCGGGGCCGAGGTCGTCGCCGTGGCCGTCGACGTCGGCCAGGGCGGCGAGGACATGAACGTCATCCGCAAGCGCGCGCTCGACTGCGGCGCCGTCGAGGCGTACGTCGCCGACGCGCGCGACGAGTTCGCGGCGGAGTACTGCATGCCCGCGCTCAAGGCCAACGGCATGTACCTCGACCGCTACCCGCTGGTCTCGGCGATCTCCCGCCCGGTGATCGTCAAGCACCTCGTGCGCGCCGCGCGCCAGTTCGGCGCGACGACGGTCGCGCACGGCTGCACCGGCAAGGGCAACGACCAGGTCCGCTTCGAGGTCGCGACGACGTCGCTCGCCCCGGACCTCAAGTCCATCGCCCCGGTCCGCGACCTCGCGCTCACGCGCGAGAAGGCCATCGACTACGCGGAGCGGCACGACCTGCCGATCGCGACCACCAAGAAGAACCCGTTCTCGATCGACCAGAACGTGTGGGGCCGTGCGGTGGAGACGGGCTTCCTCGAGGACATCTGGAACGAGCCCACCAAGGACGTCTACTCCTACACCGACGACCCGACGTTCCCGCCGGTCGCCGACGAGGTCGTCGTCACCTTCGACCAGGGCGTGCCGGTGGCGCTGGACGGCGTGGCGGTCACCCCGCTGCAGGCCATCCAGGAGATGAACCGCCGGGCCGGCGCCCAGGGCGTGGGCCGCATCGACATCGTCGAGGACCGCCTCGTGGGCATCAAGTCCCGCGAGATCTACGAGGCGCCCGGCGCGATCGCGCTCATCGCCGCGCACCAGGAGCTCGAGAACGTCACGCTCGAGCGCGAGCAGGCCCGCTTCAAGCGCCAGGTCGAGCAGCGCTGGACCGAGCTGGTCTACGACGGCATGTGGTTCTCCCCGCTGAAGAAGAACCTCGACTCGTTCGTCGACGAGACGCAGAAGTACGTGTCCGGCGACATCCGCATGGTCCTGCACGGCGGCCGCGCCACCGTGACGGGGCGCAGGTCGGAGTCCAGCCTGTACGACTTCAACCTCGCCACCTACGACGAGGGCGACGCGTTCGACCAGTCGCACGCCAAGGGCTTCATCGAGATCTACGGCCTCGCCGCCAAGCAGGCCGCGGCCCGCGACGAGAAGTTCGGCAACGGCGTGGACCTCGGCGTCGGGGAGTTCTGACGTGGGCTCCGAGGTCACGCCGGGCGCCCGGGACGGCGCGCTGACGACGCAGGGTGACAACGTCTCCCTGTGGGGCGGCCGGTTCTCCGGCGGCCCGTCGCCGGAGCTGCAGGCGCTGTCCCAGTCGACGCACTTCGACTGGGTGCTCGCCCCGTACGACATCCGCGGGTCCCGGGCGCACGCCCGGGTGCTGCACGCCGCGGGCCTGCTCACGGACGACGAGCTGACCGGCATGCTCGAGGCGCTCGACGTGCTGCTCGCCGACGTCGAGTCGGGGGCCTTCCTCCCCGTGCTCGGCGACGAGGACGTGCACACGGCCCTCGAGCGCGGCCTCATCGAGCGCGCGGGCACCGAGCTCGGCGGCAAGCTCCGCGCGGGCCGGTCGCGCAACGACCAGATCGCCACCCTGGTGCGGCTGTACCTGCGCGACCAGTCGCGCGTCGTCGTGCGCCAGGTGCTCGACGTCGTGGACGCGCTCATCGTGCAGGCGGAGGCGGCCGGCGAGGCCGTCATGCCGGGCCGCACGCACCTGCAGCACGCGCAGCCGGTGCTGCTGGCGCACCAGCTCCTGGCGCACGCGTGGCCGCTGCTGCGCGACGTCGACCGGCTGGTCGACTGGGACGTCCGCGCGGCGCGCTCGCCCTACGGGTCGGGGGCGCTCGCGGGCTCGTCGCTGGGCCTCGACCCGGCGGCGGTCGCGACAGAGCTGGGCTTCGACGGCCCGGTGGAGAACTCGATCGACGGCACCGCCGCGCGCGACGTCGTCGCGGAGTTCGCGTTCGTGTCCGCGATGGTGGGCATCGACCTGTCCCGGCTGAGCGAGGAGATCATCCTCTGGAACACGAAGGAGTTCGGCTTCGTGCGGCTGGACGACTCGTGGTCGACCGGGTCCAGCATCATGCCGCAGAAGAAGAACCCGGACATCGCGGAGCTCGCCCGCGGCAAGGCCGGCCGGCTGGTGGGCGACCTGACCGGGCTGCTCACCACCCTCAAGGGCCTGCCGCTGGCGTACAACCGCGACCTGCAGGAGGACAAGGAGCCGGTCTTCGACCAGGTCTCCACCCTCACCGTGCTGCTGCCCGCGTTCGCGGGGATGGTCCGGACGCTCACGTTCGACACGGCACGGATGGCCGAGCTCGCCCCGCAGGGCTTCTCGTTGGCGACCGACATCGCCGAGTGGCTGGTGCGCCAGGGCGTCCCGTTCCGCGTCGCGCACGAGGTCGCGGGCGCGTGCGTCCGGGTCTGCGAGGAGCGCGGGATCGAGCTGTGGGACCTCTCCGACGCCGACCTCGCCGCGATCTCGGAGCACCTGACGCCGGGCGTGCGCGAGGTGCTGAGCGTCGAGGGCTCCGTGGCCTCCCGCGACGGCGTCGGCGGCACGGCACCCGCGCGCGTCGTCGAGCAGGTCGAGGCCGCCAAGGAGCGGTCCGCCGAGTTCCGCATCTGGGCGGACAGCTGAGCCGACCCGTTCCCCGGCCCGGGCACCGTCGGCCGCACGCTCCCTCGGGGCGTGCGGCCGTCGCCGTCCGGGGCGGTCGCGAAGGACGCACGGACGAGACGCGGCAGCGGGTACGGTCGGCGGGCCGGAGGAAGGAGCGGGCGTGACGACGAGCGAGGACGTGCTGGACGCGCTGGTGGCGCGCGTGCACACGGCGGAGCCGCGGCTCCCGGGGCCCGCGGCGCCGGAGCCGTGGCGGCGCACGCGGCTCGTGTGCGTCGACGGGCCGGCGGGCTCGGGCAAGACGACGCTCGCGACGCAGCTCGCCCTGCGGTTCGCGTGCCAGGTCGTGCACCTGGACGACCTCTACGAGGGCTGGGAGGCCGGCCCCGACGGCGGCGCGCGTCGCCTGGGGGAGTGGGTCCTCGAGCCTCTCGAGGCGGGCCGTCCGGGCAGGTATCTCCGCTACGACTGGGGGCGGGGCGAGTACGCCGAGGCGCACGACGTCGAGCCCGCCCCGGTCCTCGTCGTCGAGGGCTGCGGCGCCGGGGCCCGCCAGGTCGACGGCCGGGCCGCGCTGCGGGTGTGGGTGGAGGCCGACGACGCGGTGCGCCTCTCCCGCGGCCTCGCGCGCGACGGGTCGGACGCCCGCGAGCACTGGCTGCGCTGGATGGCCGACGAACGCACCCACTACGCGACCGAGCGCACGCGCGAGCGTGCCGACGTCCGGCTCGACGGCGTCGGCCGGCTCCTCGAGGCGGTGCGATGACGTCGGCGAGGCGGGTGCAGGACGGTTTTCCCGCAGCGGACGGGGAACCGCAGGCGGACGCGGTGGCGGCGGGCGCGGGCCTG
Organism: Isoptericola sp. NPDC056618; assembly: GCF_042792715.1. Lineage (NCBI taxonomy): Bacteria > Bacillati > Actinomycetota > Actinomycetes > Micrococcales > Promicromonosporaceae > Isoptericola > Isoptericola sp. NPDC056618. The sequence continues at coordinate 128,563 of NZ_JBHTVZ010000013.1, forward strand.
GTCGTCCCGGGCCGCGCCTGGTTCGCGCGGGACGTGCACGTCGTCGCGCACGACCTGCTCGGGGCGCTGCTCACCCGCCGCACGCCGGACGGTGCGGTGACGGTGCGGCTCACGGAGGTCGAGGCGTACGCGGGCACGGCCGACCCGGGGTCGCACGCGTACCGGGGCGAGGCGGCGCGCAACCGGACGATGTTCGGCGAGCCCGGTCGCGTCTACGTCTACCGGCACCTGGGGCTGCACCACTGCATGAACGTCGTGTGCAGCCCGCCGGGCGAGGCGTCGGCCGTGCTGCTCCGGGCGGGCGAGGTGGTCGAGGGGGCCGACCTCGCGCGCGAGCGGCGCGCGGCCGCGGGCGTGACGCGGTCCGACGTCGACCTGGCGCGCGGCCCGGCCCGCCTGACCGTCGCGCTCGCGATCGACCGGGACGACGACGGCGCGGACGTCACCGATCCGGGCGGCGCCCTGGTGCTGCGGGTGCCGCGGCCCCGGGACCGCACCGACGGTGCCGGTCGCGAGGTCGCCACGGGTCCTCGCGTCGGCGTGAGCGGCGAGGGCGGCCGCGCCGACCTGTTCCCCTGGCGGGCGTGGCTGGCCGGCGAGCCCACCGTCTCGGCGTACCGGGCGGCGGAATCACGGCGCCGACGGCGGTAGGCGTCGGGCACACTAGGAGGGCGGCCCGCCCGGGCCGCGATCCCTTTCCCCGAGGAGCACACGGTGACCGACGTTCTCGACGAGCTGCACTGGCGAGGCCTGGTGGCGCAGTCCACCGACGAGGCCGCGCTGCGTTCTGCGCTGGCCGAGGGACCCGTCACCTATTACGCGGGCTTCGACCCGACGGCGCAGAGCCTGCACGTCGGGCACATGGTCCAGCTGCTGAACATGCGCCGGCTCCAGCTGGCGGGGCACCGTCCGCTCGCGCTGGTCGGAGGTGCGACGGGTCTCATCGGCGACCCGCGCCCGACCACGGAGCGGTCGATGCAGTCGCGCGACGTCGTCGCGGGCTGGGTCGAGCGCATCCGGGGTCAGATCGAACCGTTCCTGGACTTCGAGGGCCCGGCGGCAGCGCGCATGGTCAACAACCTCGACTGGACCGGGGCCATGTCCGCGATCGACTTCCTGCGCGACGTCGGCAAGCACTTCCGGGTGGGCACGATGCTGGGCAAGGACATCGTCGCCCGGCGCCTGCGCTCGGACGAGGGCATCAGCTACACCGAGTTCAGCTACCAGGTGCTGCAGGGCATGGACTTCCGGGAGCTGTACGAGCGCCACGGGTGCACGCTGCAGCTCGGGGGCAACGACCAGTGGGGCAACCTGTTGTCCGGCGTCGAGCTCATCCGCAAGACGGACGGCGCGGCCGTGCACGCCCTGACGTCGCCCCTCATCACCAAGGCCGACGGCACCAAGATGGGCAAGTCCGAGGGCGGCGCCGTCTGGCTCGACCCGGAGCTCACGAGCCCGTACGCCTTCTACCAGTTCTGGGTGAACACGGCGGACGCGGACGTCGTGAAGTACCTCAAGGTCTTCACCTTCCGCTCCAGGGAGGAGATCGAGGCGCTCGAGCGGGAGGTGGCCGAGCGGCCGTTCGCCCGCGAGGCGCAGCGGGCGCTGGCCGGCGACCTCACCACCCTCGTGCACGGTCAGGCGGCGACGGACGCCGTCATCTCGGCGAGCCAGGCCCTGTTCGGCCGGGGCGAGCTGCGAGGCCTGGACGAGGGGACCCTCGGTGCCGCCGTCGCGGAGCTCCCGCGCACGACGGCGAAGGCGGGCGACCTGGTCGTCGACGCGTTCGTGGGCTCGGGCCTGGTCGCATCGAAGGCCGCCGCCCGACGCGCGATCTCTGAGGGCGGCGCGTACGTGAACAACGCGAAGGTCGAGTCGGAGGACGCCGCGCTGCGGACCGAGGACCTGCTGCACGGCCGGTACGCCGTCCTGCGTCGGGGCAAGCGGACCCTGGCGGTGGCCGTCGCGGAGTGACGGCGGCCGTGCCGTCGGACGCGTGACGTCGAGGGCCCCGGGGGAGCACGAGCTCCTCCAGGGCCCTCGCCGTTCGTCGGGCGGCGCCAGGACGGGCGGTCGCGGGGTATCGCCGCAGGTCACAGGGCGATTTGGCGCCTGCGCCAGACTGTGTGTAATGTTCTGGTCGTTCGCCCGACAGGGAGAACGGACACCGAGGAGACAGCCGAGCGGCTGGGTACCGGTGGCCGGCCCGGGGCGGACACCCGAATCCTTCTTCACGAGGTCGACCAGTGCGCCCTCGTTCGGGATCGGGACGTTCGAACCCAGCACTTCAGGCCGGCGGCCGGGAGTTGACGGGGAAGAACGAACCGAGTAAGTTTGAGGGGTTGCCCCGGCGGGGTCGGAGCCGAGAGTGGTTCTGGTTCTGCGGTGTGCGTCGGTTGTTTGAGAACTCAACAGTGTGTTTG
>NZ_JBHTVZ010000014.1:0-117263 GCF_042792715.1 Isoptericola sp. NPDC056618
GCCCGGCACCCGCGAGGGTGCCGGGCCGTCGGCGTCCCACCGGGACCCGGCGGTGGGTCCGGGTCACCGACCGTGGTGATGGCCCTCGAGGCCGGGCAGGTCGGGGAGGTGGTGCTGGCCGTGGGGCACGGCCCGTGCTCCCGCCTCCGTGTCGGTCAGGCCCGCGGACGCGACCGTGGAGACGGCCACGGCACCCACGAAGAGGATCGCGAGCGACACGGCGGCTCGCGGCCTCCGCCCGGCGGCCGTCGCCGCAGGCCCTGTCCGGGACCGGTCGGGCCGGTCGGCGCCCGGCCTGCCTCGCGCCGGTCGGGCCGTGGCACCCACCACGCAGGCGGCGGCGAGCTGGAGGGAGGCCGCCGCGGCGGCCGCGCCGACATGGGTCCCCTCCGCGACGGCCATCGCGATCCCGAGGACGCTCGTCACGGCCAGAGCCCCGACGGCGACTCGCGCGAGCACGGCGGGATCGGCGCCCCGTGTCGCCGTCCCGCGCAGGACGAGCACCGCCACCACGAGCTCGGCCGCGCCGACGACCAGCGAGAACACGCCGTGGGGACGGGGGAACGCGCCCCGCACCAGGCCCATGTTGACCAGGCCGGCGCCGACCAGCGCGAACGCGACGAGCAGGCGGGCCAGGGGCGCGGTCCGGGTCATGCCGTCGCGACGCCCGTCTCGGCGCGGCGGTCCGCGCCCAGCCCGACGCCGAGCAGGAGGAGGGCGCTGGCCAGGTGCAGCACGTTGTCGGCGCCGTTCAGCGCGATGATGTTCGCGCCGGTGCCGACGAGGAAGAGGCCGAGGACGCCGACCAGCAGGTAGACCGCGCCGACGGTCACGTTGACGCCCTTGGCCGCCGCGACCGAGCGCGAGGCCAGGAGCAGGGCGGCGCCGATCGCGACGTGGATGATGTTGTGCAGCGGGTTCACCTCGAAGAACAGGAGCTTCTCGCCCTCCGTGGCGGCGAAGCCGACGCCCGGGGTGACGACGAACCCGGCGAGGCCGACCAGCAGGTAGACGGCGCCGAAGACTGCGGCGAGGAGACGGTTCGCGGACGAGCCCATGGTGGCTGCTCCTTCATCTGTCGGGCGCGGGGTGGTCCCGCGCTCGGAGGTGGTTCGGAGCGGTCGGCCGGTCGGATGGGCCCCGGTGTATCACGCGGCGCGGGTCGTCCTCTTTCCGTGCGATGACGAGTACGCAGCACCGCACGAGCGCTGCAGGAGGAGGTCCTTGCATGTCGATGCAACTTCCTCCTGCCGCGTCGTCGGGCCGCGCCGTAGGCTCGGAGGCTCCGGGGCGCGGCCGCCCCGGCTTCTCGACGAGCCCTCACGAGGTGCGAACAGCCATGACACGAGCCGCTGAGGAACCACTCGGTGGGACGCCCGACGCCGACGAGAGCCTGGGCGACCGGGCCGCGCGGGCCGTCCTGGAGTTCCGGGAGGGCCGCACCGACGCCCTGTCGGACCTGGTCCGGGAGGCGACGCCGTTGCTGTGGCACACGGTGCGCGCCCAGGGCGTCGACCGGGACGTCGCCGACGACGTGGTGCAGTCCACGTGGGCGGCGCTCGTGCGGCACGCGGACACGATCGCCGAGCCGAAGGCCGTGCTGAAGTGGCTCCTCGTGACGGCCCGGCGGGCCGCCTGGGAGACGGTGCGCAAGGGGCGTGCGGACCTGCGCCGGCGCACCGAGCTGCCGGACGACGTGACCGAGGGCGCCGCGGCGCTGCCGGACGCCCGTCCAGGCCCGGAGGCCGAGGTGCTGACCGACGAGCGCGACCGGATCCTCTGGTCGTCGCTCCGCCGGCTCCCGGAGCGCTGCCAGGAGCTGCTGCGACTCGTCTCGCTCGCCGACCGCCCGGACTACAAGGCGATCTCGGCGTCGATCGGCATGCCGGTGGGAAGCATCGGCGCCACACGGGGACGGTGCCTGGCGAAGCTGCGCGCCGTCCTCACGGAGCATGGGGAGGCCTCGTGGACATGAGCCAGAAGCACGAGAACGCGTGGGGCGAGCCCGTGCCCGGTGAGGACGAGGCCCTGGACGCGCGCGACGTCGCCGTCCTGGGGCGGCTCGGCCGCGCCGTCGAGGTGGTCGACCCCGTGCCCCGAGGGCTCGTCGAGCGGTCGCTGTTCGCGATGACGCTCGCACGGCTCGAGGCAGACGTGATGGAGCTGCAGCAGATCGAGGCCCCCGTCGGGTCCGTGCGCGGCGACGCCCCGCCGCTCGAGGCGCGCACCATCACGTTCACGCACGAGCGCCTCACCGTGATGATCGCGCTGTCCACCGACGACGACGGCACCCACGTGCGCCTCGACGGCTGGGTCGCGCCCGCCGCGACGCTCGTCGTCGAGCTGCGCCAGCCCGGCGGCGAGCGCTCCACCACGGCGGACGACGACGGCCGCTTCGCCTTCACCGCCGTCGATCGCGGCCCCACCAGCCTGCTCGTGCGCCTGCCCGACGGCGGCGACGTCACCGTCGCCACGCCGGTCATCGAGCTCTGACCGTGCCGACCCGCCCGCACGACGGGCGACGACTCTTGCACGCCCGTGGGCGTGCCCACTCGAGGAGGAGCAGGTGAGCGAGACCCCAGACCAGGCCGCCGGAGCGGCGGCGCCGGACCCGAACCATGACTACCGGCCGGTGCGCTTCCTGGATCCGTCGCTTGTGCGGCGCCGACCTGGCGTCCCGCAGGTGCGCCCCACCTGGTACGTCGCCGACAGGGTGATCGTTCAGGGGCCTCCGCCCCGGCGCTTCACCGAGGGCCCGGAGGGTCCGGCGGACGTGCGTCGAGTGGCGTCGATCGCCAGCGCCGGGGAGGACGCGGAGCCCTCCGGCCTCACCGAGATCGAGCGACTCGCGCGGGAACGCGGCTGCACCCTTGCTCTCGAGACGGCCGGACGGCGACGAAGCCGCCGCTCGTCCGGCGGTCCCTCTGCGGACGACTGTGACGACGACTTTGCGTTCGCGCTCCGTCTGGTCCCCGAGAGGGACGGGGACGAGCCCGACGCCTGGGAGATCGTCGAGGCTCTCGGTGGCACCCTCGAGCTCGGTGGCGAGCACGGGTGCCGGCGCGTCAGCCTCGATCACGTGATGCTGGCGCGCCCGTTCACGAGCTCGCCCTTCACGTCGTCTCCGTTCACGAGCTCGCCCTTCACGTCGTCTCCGTTCACGAGCTCGCCCTTCACGTCGTCTCCGTTCACGAGCTCGCCGTTCACCTCGTCTCCGTTCACGAGCTCGCCGTTCACCTCGTCCCCGTTCACCTCGTCCCCGATGCGAGGGATGGCGGAGTACGCGATGCCCGGCTGGGGCGGACGTGCACCTGTCGCCTGGCTGGGCGACCGACCTGCGCGGAAGCACGTGGACGGCCCGACGCCGTACGTCACCGCGGACGGGATGCTCCGACCGCTCGTGGCGATCGTCGACACCGGGCTCGGGACCCACCCCTGGTTCGGCACCTACGACATTGCCGAGGGGGACGACCATGGTGCGGAGCTCGACGGCAATGGGATTGTCGTGCGGGACGCGGTACTGCCCGATGGCCGCCCGATCGGGACCCAGCCCGTCCCGGCACGACGGAGCGAGGACGCCGAGATCGGTGGAGCCAGCGCCTCCTCGCTGACCGGTCCTCTCGACCCGGTCGCCGGGCACGGGACCTTCATCGCCGGCATCGTGCACCAGAAGTGCCCTGACGCTGCCATCCTGCCCATCAGGGTGGTCGGTGGCGACGGCGTCGGCGCGGAGTCCGACCTCGTCATGACCCTCAGCCGACTGCTGGAGTTCCACCAGCTCGGGCTGGAGGCGGACGCTGTCCCTGGCGACGGCGGTGCCCCTGTCGACGTCGTCGTGCTCTCCCTGGGCTACTACCACGAGGAGGCCGAGCAGCTCGGCGTGACCGACGCGCTGCGCGTCGTCATCGACGAGCTGAGGTCGAGCGGCGTCGTGGTGGTGACGGCCGCCGGGAACGACGGCACGACCCGGCCGAGCTTTCCCGCCGCGCTCGCGCCCCTCGTCGAGCGGACGCGCGACCCGCACGACGGCCGTGTCCGGGCTCGGGCGATCGGGTCGACACCCGCGGACCGCGACGGCGCGCCGCCGGTGCTCGCGGTCGGCGCAGAGAATCCTGACGGAACGACGGCTCTGTTCAGCAACGACGGCCGCTGGGTGACGACGACGCGGTGCGGCGCCGCGGTGGTGAGCACGATTCCCACCACCCTCGACGGTCCGATCACGCCCTCGTTGCGGATCGAGGACCGGTATGGCACCGGGCACCGGGCTACCCTCGATATCGAGGGCTTCCAGGGAGGGTTCGCGACCTGGAGCGGGACGTCGTTCGCCGCGCCGGTCCTGGCCGGCGAGATCGCCTCCACGCTGGTGGAGCGACGCGGCGGACGGACGCCGGACGTCGCGCCTTCGGGAGGGGACGGTAGCGTTTCGCCCGAACAGCGGCTGCGTCTGGATGATGCCTGGGCGGCCGTCGCGGAGCACACGGGGCTCACGCCTCCGGAGGGCGCTGCGATGAACTGATCGGGGAGGCGAGGCCTTGGGCGAGGATCCCGTCGTCGCGTTGCGTGGGGCGCTCGACCGAGCCCTCGACAACGATCGCGTCCGGCGCCGATTCGGACTGGCAGTGCGTCAGTACAGAGCGGTGCGTCGTGAGCTCGGGCGCCTCGCGCTCGCTGTCCCGGCGGCTGTGGCGGAGCTGCACGTGCGCGCTCTGGTGGGTGAGTCCCGGTGCATGTCTGAACAAGGGGCGGCCACGGAGGACTGCCTGGCCCTGCTCGCCGAAGCGCGGTGGTGGGCGGAGATGAGCGGCGACTCCGCGCTCGTGGCGCTGGTCGACGGTCGACGTGGTCTGCTGCTTCTGAGGCGCGGACAGCTCGATGACGCCCTGATCGACTTCTCCAGCGCGGAGAAGGGGCTCCCCGACGGTCCCGACCTCGGCGCCGTCTACCTCAACCGCGGCTCTCTCCGTCTCGAGCGCGGCGAGACGGAGCTGGCCGCGCGTGACTTCGAGCGCTGTGTGTCGATCACCGGCGACGGGGTCGAACCGGCGCTCCACGCGATGGCGGCCCACAACCTCGGCTACGCGCTCTTCCTCCGTGGCGAGCTCCCTGCCGCGCTGCGCTCGATGGCGGAGGCGGCCCGTGTCGCGCCGCCTGAGCACGCCGGGGTGGGTCTGATGGACAAGGCGGCGGTGCTCTACGAAGCGGGCCTGCTCACCGATGCGGAGGAGGCGCTCCGGCAGGCGGGACAGCTGCTCTCGTCCACCGCGGCCCGGCGTGACCTGCTCGACGCGAGGCTCGCGCGCGCTCGGTGCCTGGTCGGGCTCGAGCAGTACCTGGAGGCATTGGCCCTCGCCCGGAGCGTGCGGGCGTCTGCGCGTCGTACGGGAGATCGGCTCCTCGAGCTTCGTGCGGACCTGATCGGACTGGATGCCCGGCACGGGAAGATCATCGACGAGGGCGCGCAACCGGCGCGCGTGCGGCGGCTCGCTCGGGCGGCGGAGCAAGTGCTCGACCGCGCCGCCACCGTGCCCGGAGGTGCGCGACTGGCCGCCGACGTCTCTCTCGTCGCCGCCGACGCACTTGCGCGCGCGGGCGACGTCGACGCGGCACTGGGGCACCTGCGGGGACTTCCGGCCCGCACCGGTCTGGCTCTGGGGACGCGGCTGCGCGCCGAGGCAGTGCGAGCCCTCGTCGCGTTCGGGCAGGGCGACCGGCGCCGCGGGCTTGCGGCAATCCGTCGGGGGCAGGGTCTGCTGGCTGTGCAGCGCCAACGGCTGGGCGCCGTCGAGGCGGTCACGGCGGCGGCTGCCCACGGCGTCCGGCTCCAGGGCGTCGACATCGTGGCGGCGCTGTCCCAGGGGAGGGCGGATGCCCTCTTCGACGCGCTCGAGCGAGGACGCGCCACGTTCGCCGGGTCAGGGCGGGTGAGGCCGTCGGCGGACGGCGAGACTGCCGCGCTGGTGTCGGCGGCGCGGAGCCTGCTGGACCGGGCTCGTGCGCTCGAGCTCGAGAAGTCCGAATCGTCGCGCGAACCCTTGCAGCTCCGGCGCGAGGCGAGGCGGCTCCAGGACCGGGCGCGTGAACGGTCCTGGCAGGTCGAGGGTGAGATCGAGGCACCGCGTGCAGCGACCGCGCGGATGATCCGCGCCGAGCTGCGTGCCGCGCCGTCGGATCGGGTGGTGCTCAACTTTGCGCTCTATCGCGGGAAGGTCCTCGCCGTCCGCGTGGACCGGTCCGGTGCCCGGGTCATGGAGCTCGGCCAGGTCCAGGACGTCGTGGAGCGAGCGCGTCGCGTCCGTGCCGACCAGTACGTGCTCGCCAATCCGCTGATCCCCGCCCCGATGAGAGCGGCTGCCCTCCGATCGCTCGAGCGCGACCTCGCCTGGTTGGATGCCACGTTGCTCCGGGGTACCGACCCCGGGGTCCCCCTCTTCGTCGCGGCCCGTGGCCGTCTGGTCTCGCTGCCGTGGGCGTCGCTCCCGTCGCGTCGAGGGACGTCGACGGTGGTGAACTCGTGGGTCGCACGGGGGAGGGCCGAGTGGTCACCCGGTCCGGCGCTCGTCGTCGCAGGGCCAGAGCTGCGGCACGCCCCTGCCGAGGCAGATGCCGTCGCGAACGTGTGGGGTGCAGGAACGACCGTCCTGACCGACGCGCGGGCCACGTGCGAGACCGTGGCCCGTGAGCTCGACGGGCACGCGATCGTCCACCTGGCAGCGCACGGTCAGCACGAGCCCGACAACCCGGTCTTCTCGAGCGTGCGCCTCGCGGACGGGCCGCTGTTCGCGCACGAGCTCGACGGGACGGATCTCGCCCGGTCCGTCATGGTTCTCTCGGCCTGCGACGTGGGGTCGGTCAGCATCAAGCACGGCGGTGAGCCCCTCGGCCTGACGAGCGTGCTGTTGCGCATGGGAGCGCGTGCCGTGGTCGCGAGCGTCGCACCCCTGCGCGACGAGGTCGCGGTGCGCGTCATGCCGGCGCTCCATCGAGGACTTCGCGACGGGCTTCGCCCTGGTGAGGCGCTTGCCCGTGCCGTCGCGGACGAGCCGGAACCCGTGCCGTTGGTGTGCTTCGGCCCGCTCGTCCTGTGATGTGGACGACACCTTGTGCTCACCTCCTGCCGCCGCTGTGATGTCGGTGCCGATGCCGGCGGCCCGCCGCAAGGCGGGGACGACCGATGGAAGGATGTTCGATGAAGACACGTGCCACCCGCGTCATCGCTGGTCTGCTGCTCGCCGCCACCGCCGTGGTGGGCGCCGCCGCCACGGCGTCCGCGGAGCCCCCGGGCCCGCAGCACCCGTTCAGCTCCCACTGACGGCGTCACGACGCCGTCTGCGCGCGGGCGGTGGGACGGCGCGAGCGTGCCGAACCGCCGCCCGTCGTCGTGTACAGTTCTCGGGTAACCCAAGACCGCCGGTCGTCCGACGCTGCCCGGGCTCGCCCCAGCAAGCCGAAGACCCAAGTCCCGTGAGAGTGCGGGGGCCTGCGTAGGTGACACGACGACGACCACACAGCCTGGCTGTGAGCTCCGAGCCCCGTGCGCACCTGCGCCGGGGCTCTTTCTCTTGCAGGTACCGGTGGCACCACCACCGGAAGGATTGCCATGGCGAGGCCGGACAAGGCAGCCGCTGTCGCGGAGGTCGCGGACAAGTTCCGTGACGCGAACGCGGCCGTGCTGACCGAGTACCGCGGGCTCACCGTCGCACAGCTCAAGGAGCTGCGTCGGTCGCTCAGCGGCAACGCAACCTACGCCGTGGTGAAGAACACGCTGACGTCCATCGCGGCCAAGGAGGCCGGGATCGACGCGTTCGAGGCCGACCTCAAGGGTCCGTCCGCGATCGCGTTCGTGACCGGCGACCCGGTCGAGGCCGCCAAGGGTCTGCGTGACTTCGCCAAGGCGAACCCTGCACTGGTCATCAAGGGCGGTGTCCTTGACGGGAAGCCGCTGACCGCTGCAGAGGTCACCAAGCTCGCGGACCTCGAGTCCCGCGAGGTCCTGCTGGCCAAGACGGCCGGCGCGATGAAGGCCAAGCTCTTCCAGGCTGCCTACGCCTTCAGCGCGAAGCCGGCCCAGGCCGCTCGCGTCATCGATGCCCTGCGTCAGAAGCAGGAATCGGAGGCCGCTGCCGCCTGACGGCGGTGCGGCAAGCACAACCCCCTCCCTTGCTTCTGCGGGGCCCCCGGCCCCAGGACGCACCAACCGAAAGGAACGCCATCATGGCGAAGCTCAGCACCGACGAGCTCCTGGCCGCCTTCGAGGAGCTCACGCTCATCGAGCTCAACGAGTTCGTGAAGGCCTTCGAGGACAAGTTCGAGGTCACCGCCGCCGCTCCCGCCGCCGTCGCGGTCGCCGCCCCCGCCGCCGGCGGTGCCGGTGGCGCCGAGGCCGCCGAGGAGAAGGACGAGTTCGACGTCATCCTCGAGGCCGCCGGCGACAAGAAGATCCAGGTCATCAAGGAGGTGCGCGCGCTCACGTCCCTCGGCCTGAAGGAGGCCAAGGACCTCGTGGACGGCGCCCCGAAGCCGGTCCTGGAGGCCGCGAACAAGGAGACGGCCGAGAAGGCCAAGGCTGCCCTCGAGGGCGCCGGCGCCACCGTCACCCTCAAGTGATCGCCGCGGCCTAGCCGCGCATCGCTTCCGCGAGGCCCGCATCCCCTTCGGGGGGTGCGGGCCTCGCTGCGTCCGACGCCGATGTCCGACGTCGTCGGCGCGGCACTTCCGGCTCGGCGCGGCAGTTCGAGCTGCCGCCGTGAGCCCAGACTGCCGCGGCGAGCGAGCAACGCGGTCCGGCGCGCGGGGGAGCGGGCCGGTTGTGGAGGTGTCGTGTCGTGACCGACGTCGCGCGCGGGTGCCTGGCCGCAGCCGCCTACCACGGGTTAGGCTGGTCCGACAACCGTTTCTTGGGCGGCATATGGCGGCCACCGAGACAACGTCCTCAAGACCCAGAACCGAGGGCGTCCGCTCGTGTGCCCGCGCGAGTTGGACAAACGATGAAGTTCTGGCTACGCTAGCGCTTTGCGCTCGCTTGTGCCCCGACGCCTCCCCGCCGACGATGCCCCGCCCTCCGTGATCACGTCTTCGTGACCCCTGAGGCGGTCCACTCCCGCGGTCCGGCGCCTCCAGCCCTCGCAGAGCGTACAGCGTGCCATCGAACTGCAGGGAAGGACCCCTCTTGGCTGCCTCGCGCACCCCTTCTGTTCCGTCCGCCGACGCCATCGCGAACCGCACCGCTTCCCGCCGCGTCTCCTTCGCCAAGATCTACGAGCCGCTCGAGGTCCCCGACCTCCTCGGGCTGCAGACCGAGAGCTTCGACTGGCTCCTCGGCAGCCCCGCCTGGCAGGCCCGGGTCGAGGCGGCCACCGCCGCCGGCCGCTCCGACGTCCCCGCGACGTCCGGCCTCGAGGAGATCTTCGAGGAGATCTCGCCGATCGAGGACTTCGGCCAGTCGATGTCCCTCTCCTTCTCGAACCACCGCTTCGAGCCGCCGAAGTACACCGCGGACGAGTGCAAGGAGAAGGACTTCACCTTCGCCGCCCCGCTGTTCGTGACGGCCGAGTTCGTGAACTACACGACCGGTGAGATCAAGAGCCAGACGGTGTTCATGGGCGACTTCCCGCTCATGACCGCGCGTGGCACGTTCATCATCAACGGCACCGAGCGCGTCGTCGTCTCGCAGCTGGTCCGTTCCCCGGGCGTCTACTTCGAGCGCACCCCCGACAAGACGAGCGACAAGGACGTCTTCTCGGCGAAGGTCATCCCGTCGCGCGGCGCCTGGCTCGAGTTCGAGATCGACAAGCGCGACGCCGTCGGCGTGCGCGTCGACCGCAAGCGCAAGCAGCCCGTCACCGTCCTGCTGAAGGCCCTCGGCCTCACGGAGGCGGAGATCCGCGAGGAGTTCGCGGACTTCCCGTCCGTGCTCGACACCCTCGAGAAGGACCACGTCCACACCCAGGACGAGGCCCTCGTCGACCTGTACCGCAAGATCCGTCCGGGCGAGCCGCCCACGGTCGAGGCCGGTCGCGCGCTGCTCGAGAACTTCTACTTCAACCCGAAGCGCTACGACCTCGCGAAGGTCGGTCGCTACAAGATCAGAAAGAAGCTGGGCGTCGACGCGCCGCTGGCGGACTCGACGCTGTCCGTGACCGACGTCGTCGCGACGATCAAGTACCTTGCCGCGCTGCACGCCGACCTGGAGACCATCCCCGGCACCCGCGACGGCCAGCCGACCGAGGTCCGCGTCGAGACCGACGACATCGACCACTTCGGCAACCGTCGCATCCGCGCCGTCGGCGAGCTCATCCAGAACCAGGTGCGCACGGGCCTGTCCCGCATGGAGCGCGTGGTCCGTGAGCGCATGACGACGCAGGACGTCGAGGCGATCACGCCGCAGACGCTGATCAACATCCGCCCCGTGGTGGCGTCGATCCGCGAGTTCTTCGGCACCTCGCAGCTGTCGCAGTTCATGGACCAGAACAACCCGCTCGCGGGCCTGACGCACAAGCGTCGTCTGAACGCCCTCGGCCCGGGTGGTCTGTCCCGCGACCGTGCCGGCATGGAGGTCCGTGACGTCCACCCGTCGCACTACGGCCGCATGTGCCCGATCGAGACCCCTGAGGGCCCGAACATCGGCCTCATCGGCTCGCTCGCGTCGTTCGGTCGCATCAACCCGTTCGGCTTCATCGAGACGCCGTACCGCAAGGTCACCGACGGCAAGGTCACGGACGAGATCGTCTACCTGACCGCCGACGACGAGGACCGGCACATCATCGCCCAGGCGAACACCGAGCTCGCCGTGGACGGCACGTTCCTCAACGACCGCGTCCTGGTGCGCACCAAGGGCGGCGAGACCGACGACCTGCCGCCGGCCGAGGTCGACTACATGGACGTCTCGCCGCGCCAGATGGTGTCCGTCGCGACGGCGCTCATCCCGTTCCTCGAGCACGACGACGCGAACCGCGCGCTCATGGGCGCCAACATGCAGCGCCAGGCCGTGCCGCTGGTGCGCTCCGAGGCGCCGCTGGTCGGCACCGGCATGGAGCGTCGTGCGGCGGTCGACGCCGGCGACGTCATCGTCGCGACCAAGCCCGGTGTGGTCACCGAGGTGTCCGCCGACCTGGTCCTCGTCGCGAACGACGACGGCACCACGGGCTCGTACCGCGCGGCGAAGTTCCGCCGGTCGAACCAGGGCACCAGCTACAACCAGCGCGTGCTCGTGGACGAGGGCCAGCGGGTCGAGGTCGGCTCCGTGCTGGCCGACGGCCCGGCGACCGACGAGGGCGACCTCGCGCTCGGCCGCAACCTGCTCGTCGCGTTCATGTCGTGGGAGGGCCACAACTACGAGGACGCGATCATCCTGTCGCAGCGCCTCGTGGAGGACGACGTCCTGTCCTCGATCCACATCGAGGAGCACGAGGTCGACGCCCGCGACACCAAGCTCGGGCCCGAGGAGATCACGCGGGACATCCCGAACGTCTCCGAGGACGTCCTGGCGGACCTCGACGAGCGCGGTGTCATCCGCATCGGTGCCGAGGTCGGCGCGGGCGACGTGCTGGTCGGCAAGGTCACGCCGAAGGGCGAGACCGAGCTCACCCCGGAGGAGCGCCTGCTGCGCGCCATCTTCGGCGAGAAGGCCCGCGAGGTGCGCGACACGTCCCTCAAGGTGCCCCACGGCGAGCAGGGCACGGTCATCGGCGTCCGCGAGTTCAACCGCGAGGACGGCGACGAGCTGCCCGCCGGCGTGAACCAGCTGGTCCGCGTCTACATCGCCCAGCGCCGCAAGATCACCGTCGGCGACAAGCTCGCCGGCCGCCACGGCAACAAGGGCGTCATCTCGAAGATCCTGCCGCAGGAGGACATGCCGTTCCTCCCCGACGGGACGCCGGTCGACGTCATCCTCAACCCGCTGGGCGTGCCCGGCCGCATGAACGTCGGCCAGGTTCTCGAGACGCACCTCGGGTGGGTCGCGAGCCGCGGCTGGGACATCGAGCTGGCCGAGGGCGAGGACCTCTCCTGGAAGGAGACCCTGCCCGAGGTCGCGTCGAAGTCGGAGCCGGGGACGCCGGTGGCGACGCCGGTGTTCGACGGCCTCGAGGAGTCCGGCCTGCGCGGCCTGCTCTCCACGACCCTGCCGAACCGCGACGGCGACCGCATGGTCGCGACCGACGGCAAGGCCCGGCTCTTCGACGGCCGCTCCGGCGAGCCTTTCCCGGACCCGGTGTCGGTGGGCTACATGTACATCCTCAAGCTCCACCACCTGGTCGACGACAAGATCCACGCGCGCTCGACCGGCCCGTACTCGATGATCACGCAGCAGCCGCTGGGTGGTAAGGCGCAGTTCGGCGGCCAGCGCTTCGGCGAGATGGAGGTGTGGGCCCTCGAGGCGTACGGCGCGGCCTACACGCTGCAGGAGCTGCTCACCATCAAGTCCGACGACGTCCCGGGCCGCGTGAAGGTCTACGAGGCGATCGTCAAGGGCGAGAACATCCCCGACTCGGGCATCCCGGAGTCCTTCAAGGTGCTCCTCAAGGAGATGCAGTCGCTGTGCCTGAACGTCGAGGTGCTCTCGAGCGACGGGACCTCCATCGAGATGAAGGAGTCCGACGACGAGGTGTACCGCGCCGCGGAGGAGCTGGGCATCGATCTGTCGCGCCGCCCCAACTCGGCTGCCACGGTCGACGAGATCTGATCCAGCGACCAGCTGAACTCCACGGACATTCGAAAGCTTTGAGGAAGTAGGACATCTTGCTCGACGTCAACGTCTTCGACGAGCTGCGTATCGGCCTGGCCACGGCCGACGACATCCGTGCCTGGTCGCACGGAGAGGTCAAGAAGCCCGAGACCATCAACTACCGCACCCTGAAGCCGGAGAAGGACGGGCTCTTCTGCGAGAAGATCTTCGGCCCCACCCGGGACTGGGAGTGCTACTGCGGCAAGTACAAGCGCGTGCGCTTCAAGGGCATCATCTGCGAGCGCTGCGGCGTCGAGGTGACGCGCTCGAAGGTGCGCCGTGAGCGCATGGGCCACATCGAGCTCGCCGCCCCGGTCACGCACATCTGGTTCTTCAAGGGTGTGCCGTCGCGCCTCGGCTACCTGCTGGACCTGGCCCCGAAGGACCTGGAGAAGGTCATCTACTTCGCGGCCTACATGGTCACGTGGGTCGACGACGAGGCCCGCCACGAGGACCTCCCGAACCTCCAGAACGAGATCGACCTGGAGAAGAAGGAGATCTCGGACCGCCGCGACAACGACATCAACACCCGTGCCGCCAAGCTCGAGGCCGACCTGGCCGAGCTGGAGGCCGAGGGCGCCAAGGCGGACGCGCGCCGCAAGGTGCGCGACTCCGCCGAGCGCGAGATGGCGCAGCTGCGCAAGCGTGCGGACCAGGAGCTGGACCGCCTCGAGCAGGTCTGGGACCGGTTCAAGAACCTCAAGGTCGCGGACCTCGAGGGCGACGAGATGCTGTACCGCCAGCTCGTCGACCGCTACGGCACGTACTTCGAGGGCTCGATGGGCGCCGCGGCGATCCAGAAGCGCCTCGAGAGCTTCGACCTGGAGGCCGAGGCCCAGTCGCTGCGCGAGACCATCCGGACGGGCAAGGGCCAGCGCAAGACGCGCGCGCTCAAGCGCCTGAAGGTCGTCAACGCGTTCCTCACGACGACCAACTCGCCCACGGCGATGGTGCTCGACGCCGTCCCGGTCATCCCGCCGGACCTGCGCCCGATGGTGCAGCTCGACGGTGGCCGCTTCGCGACGTCGGACCTCAACGACCTGTACCGCCGCGTGATCAACCGCAACAACCGGCTCAAGCGCCTGCTCGACCTGGGCGCGCCGGAGATCATCGTCAACAACGAGAAGCGGATGCTCCAGGAGGCCGTGGACTCGCTGTTCGACAACGGTCGCCGCGGCCGCCCGGTCACGGGTCCGGGCAACCGCCCGCTGAAGTCGATCTCCGACATGCTCAAGGGCAAGCAGGGCCGGTTCCGCCAGAACCTGCTCGGCAAGCGCGTCGACTACTCGGGCCGTTCGGTCATCGTGGTCGGCCCGCAGCTCAAGCTGCACCAGTGCGGCCTGCCCAAGCAGATGGCGCTCGAGCTGTTCAAGCCGTTCGTCATGAAGCGGCTCGTCGAGCTCAACCACGCGCAGAACATCAAGAGCGCCAAGCGCATGGTCGAGCGCACCCGCGGCGAGGTCTGGGACGTGCTGGAGGAGGTCATCCAGGAGCACCCGGTGCTGCTGAACCGTGCCCCCACCCTCCACCGCCTGGGCATCCAGGCCTTCGAGCCGCAGCTCGTCGAGGGCAAGGCCATCCACCTGCACCCGCTCGTGTGCGCCGCGTTCAACGCGGACTTCGACGGCGACCAGATGGCGGTCCACCTGCCCCTGAGCGCCGAGGCGCAGGCCGAGGCCCGCATCCTCATGCTCTCGAGCAACAACATCCTCAAGCCGTCGGACGGCCGTCCGGTGACCATGCCCTCGCAGGACATGATCATCGGTCTGCACCACCTCACCTCGGACCGCCCCGGCGCGACGGGGGAGGGGCGGGTCTTCTCCTCGCAGGCCGAGGCGATCATGGCCCTCGACCGCGGCGCGCTGGACCTCAACGCCACGATCAAGCTGCGGATGTCGGACCTCGTTCCGCCGACCAGCGGCTTCGAGGCCCCCGAGGGCTGGGAGCCCGGGCAGCCGCTGCTGTTCGAGACCACCCTGGGCCGCACGATCTTCAACGAGGCGCTCCCGATCGACTACCCGTTCCAGAACGGCGTCGTCGGCAAGAAGGAGCTCTCGACGATCGTCAACGACCTGGCGGAGCGCTACCCGAAGGTCGACGTCGCGACGTCGCTCGACGCGCTGAAGGACGCCGGCTACCGCTGGGCCACGCGCTCGGGCGTCACGATCGCGATCTCCGACGTCGCGATGCCGGAGGTCAAGAACGACATCCTGGACGAGCACGAGCAGCGTGCGCTGAAGGTCCAGGACCAGTTCGACAAGGGTCTGATCACCGACGACGAGCGCCGTCAGGAGCTCATCGAGATCTGGACCCAGGCCACCGACAAGATCGCGTCGGTCATGCGCGAGAACCTCGAGAGCAACTCGCGGAACACGCTGTACCGCATGGTGTCCTCGGGCGCCCGTGGTAACTGGATGCAGGTCCGCCAGATCGCCGGTATGCGCGGCCTCGTGGCGAACCCGAAGGGCGAGATCATCCCCCGCCCGATCAAGTCCAACTACCGCGAGGGCCTGTCCGTCCTCGAGTACTTCATCGCCTCGCACGGTGCCCGCAAGGGTCTGGCCGACACGGCGCTGCGTACCGCGGACTCCGGCTACCTGACCCGTCGCCTCGTCGACGTGTCGCAGGACGTCATCATCCGCGAGGAGGACTGCGGCACCGAGCGCGGCCTCACGCTGCCCGTCGCCGAGCGCATCGGCGACGTGCTGGTGCCGCACCCGCGCGTCGAGACGAGCATCTACTCGCGCACGTTCGCGACGGACGTCGTGGACGCGGACGGCAACGTCGTGGCCGAGGCGGGCTCGGACGCGGGCGACGTGATCATCGACAAGGTGATCGCCGCCGGCATCGAGAACGTCAAGGTCCGGTCCGTGCTGACCTGCGAGTCGCGCGTCGGCACCTGCGCCAAGTGCTACGGCCGCTCCCTGGCCACCGGCAAGCTGGTGGACATCGGCGAGGCCGTCGGCATCATCGCGGCGCAGTCGATCGGTGAGCCGGGCACGCAGCTGACGATGCGTACCTTCCACACCGGTGGTGTCGCCTCCGCGGAGGACATCACGCAGGGTCTGCCCCGTGTCACCGAGCTGTTCGAGGCCCGCACCCCCAAGGGCGAGGCCCCGATCGCGGAGTACACCGGCACCGTGGCGATCGAGGACACGGAGCGCACGCGCCACCTGGTCCTCACGCCGGCCGACGGCGGCGAGGAGATCCGCTACCCGGTGACCAAGCGTGCCCGCCTCCTGATCGCCGACGGCGATCAGGTCCAGGTCGGCACCCAGCTGGTCCAGGGCGCCGTCGACCCGAAGAAGGTGCTGCGCATCCTCGGCCCGCGTGCCACGCAGAAGCACCTGGTGGACGAGGTCCAGGAGACCTACCGCTCGCAGGGCGTGGACATCCACGACAAGCACATCGAGGTCATCGTGCGGCAGATGCTGCGTCGCGTGACCGTGCTCGACTCGGGTGACTCGCACCTGCTGCCGGGCGAGCTGGCGGAGCGCGTCCGCTTCGAGGACGCGAACCGTCGGGCCGTGGCGGAGGGTGGCCAGCCGGCCTCCGGCCGTCCGGAGCTCATGGGCATCACGAAGGCGTCGCTCGCCACCGACTCGTGGCTCTCGGCCGCCTCCTTCCAGGAGACGACCCGCGTGCTGACCGAGGCGGCGATGAGCGGTCGTCGTGACCCGCTGCTGGGCCTCAAGGAGAACGTCATCCTCGGTAAGCTCATCCCCGCCGGCACGGGCCTGCCCCGCTACCGGAACATCGAGGTCGAGCCGACCGAGCAGGCCAAGGCCGAGCTCTACCCGAGCTTCGGCTACGACGAGATCGACTTCCCGACGCTCGGTATGGGCTCGGGCGAGGCGATCCCGCTGGAGGACCTGGACTTCGGCGACTTCCGCTAGTCCGCTGATCCTCACCACGAGGTAGTCCGGGAGGGGCGCACGTCACAGCGTGCGCCCCTCCCGATCCTTTGACCCCGCTTGCTTCCGCGGGTAATCTTGGAAGCCGTGCCCGTGCCGTCGCGCGCGCATCCCGCTGTCAGCCCAGAGCGTCCTCGCTCGGGCCGGCTGCCGGAGGCGTCGCCGTCCTGAGCGCACAGGTACCCCGGGAAGATCGCTCGGACCGTCCGTGAGGGCGGGGGAGCTGAGCTGATCCGGGCCATCGAGCCGGTGGTAAGTGGCGTTGCGGTCCGTGAGGGCCGCGGGTGCCGCATGCGATCGGCACGCACCAGCCAGACAGACCACCGTCGAGGGCCGCCCGGCCCTCGTGAGCTCGAGAAGACGACGGAGACGTAGTGCCTACGATCCAGCAGCTCGTCCGCAAGGGCCGGTCCACGAAGGCCGTGGCGTCGAAGACGCCGGCCCTCAAGGACTCGCCCCAGCGGCGCGGCGTGTGCACCCGCGTGTACACCACCACCCCCAAGAAGCCGAACTCCGCGCTCCGCAAGGTCGCGCGCGTCAAGCTGTCCTCGGGTACCGAGGTCACGGCGTACATCCCCGGTGTCGGCCACAACCTGCAGGAGCACTCGATCGTGCTCGTCCGCGGCGGCCGTGTGAAGGACCTCCCGGGTGTCCGCTACAAGATCGTGCGCGGCGCGCTCGACACGCAGGGCGTGAAGAACCGCAAGCAGGCCCGCAGCAAGTACGGCGCGAAGAAGGAGAAGGCCTGATGCCTCGCAAGGGTCCGGCCCCCAAGCGGCCGCTCATCGTCGACCCCGTCTACGGGTCGCCCGTCGTCACGCAGCTGATCAACAAGGTCCTGCTCGACGGCAAGAAGTCCACCGCCGAGGCGATCGTCTACGGCGCCCTCGAGGGCGTCCGTGCCAAGACGGACCAGGACCCGGTCGTCGTGCTCAAGCGCGCGCTGGAGAACGTCCGCCCGGCCCTCGAGGTCCGCTCCCGCCGTGTCGGTGGCGCCACCTACCAGGTGCCGGTCGAGGTGCGCCCCGTGCGTTCCACGACGCTCGCGCTGCGCTGGCTCACGGACTTCTCGCGCGCCCGCCGCGAGAAGACGATGACCGAGCGCCTCATGAACGAGATCCTCGACGCCTCCAACGGCCTCGGTGCCGCCGTGAAGCGCCGCGAGGACATGCACAAGATGGCCGACTCGAACAAGGCCTTCGCGCACTACCGCTGGTGATGCGCACGGACGGCCCCGGGTGACCCCCGGGGCCGTCCGAGGATCCGGAACCGGCCGGCAGCCGGCCCTCCGGCCCGGCTTCCGACCTTCCACCGACAAGGGGTAAGACACCGTGGCACTCGACGTGCTGACCGACCTGAACAAGGTCCGCAACATCGGCATCATGGCCCACATCGATGCCGGCAAGACCACCACCACCGAGCGCATCCTGTTCTACACCGGTGTGAACTACAAGATCGGTGAGACGCACGACGGTGCGTCGACGATGGACTGGATGGAGCAGGAGCAGGAGCGCGGCATCACGATCACGTCCGCCGCGACGACCTGCTACTGGAAGAACAACCAGATCAACATCATCGACACCCCGGGTCACGTGGACTTCACCGTCGAGGTCGAGCGCTCGCTGCGCGTGCTCGACGGTGCCGTCGCGGTGTTCGACGGCAAGGAGGGCGTGGAGCCCCAGTCGGAGACCGTGTGGCGCCAGGCCGACAAGTACGACGTGCCGCGCATCTGCTTCGTCAACAAGATGGACAAGCTCGGCGCCGACTTCTACTTCACGGTCGACACCATCATCAACCGCCTCAAGGCGAAGCCGCTGGTCATCCAGCTGCCGATCGGCGCCGAGAACGACTTCGAGGGCGTCGTCGACCTGCTCGAGATGAAGGCGCTCACCTGGCGCGGCGACACCAAGATGGGCGAGGAGTACGCGGTCGAGGACATCCCGGCCGACCTCGTCGAGAAGGCCGAGCAGTACCGGGCCGAGCTCGTCGAGGCCGTCGCCGAGGCCGACGACGAGCTGCTCGAGAAGTTCCTCGGTGGCGAGGAGCTCACGGTCGCCGAGATCAAGTCCGGCATCCGCAAGCTCGTCATCCGGTCCGAGGCCTTCCCGGTCCTGTGCGGCTCGGCGTTCAAGAACAAGGGCGTGCAGCCCATGCTCGACGCCGTGATCGACTACCTGCCGACCCCGCTCGACGTCCCGGCCGTCCAGGGCCACGACGTCAAGGACGCCGAGAAGATCATCGAGCGTCGTCCGGACGAGACGGAGCCGTTCTCGGCCCTCGCGTTCAAGGTCGCCACGCACCCGTTCTTCGGCAAGCTCACCTACGTCCGCGTCTACTCGGGCAAGGTCGCGCAGGGCGCTCAGGTCCAGAACTCGACCAAGGGCAAGAAGGAGCGCATCGGGAAGCTCTTCCAGATGCACTCCAACAAGGAGAACCCGGTCGAAGAGGCGCACGCCGGGCACATCTACGCCTTCATCGGGCTCAAGGACGTCACCACCGGTGACACGCTCTGCGACCCGGCGAACCCGGTCATCCTCGAGTCGATGACCTTCCCGGAGCCGGTCATCGACGTGGCCATCGAGCCGAAGACGAAGGCCGACCAGGAGAAGCTCTCCACGGCGATCCAGAAGCTCGCCCAGGAGGACCCGACCTTCCGCGTCAAGCTGGACGAGGAGACCGGCCAGACCGTCATCGGCGGCATGGGCGAGCTCCACCTCGACATCCTCGTCGACCGCATGCGTCGCGAGTTCAAGGTCGAGGCGAACGTCGGCAAGCCGCAGGTCGCGTACCGCGAGACGATCCGCCGTACCGCGGAGAAGATCGACTACACGCACAAGAAGCAGACCGGTGGTTCGGGCCAGTTCGCCAAGGTCCAGGTGACCTTCGAGCCGCTCGAGACGACGGAGGGCGAGCTCTACGAGTTCGCCAACGCCGTCACCGGTGGTCGTATCCCGCGCGAGTACATCCCGTCCGTGGACGCCGGTATCCAGTCGGCGATGCAGCAGGGCGTGCTGGCCGGGTTCCCCGTGGTGGGGGTCAAGGCCACGCTGCTCGACGGCGCCTACCACGACGTCGACTCCTCGGAGATGGCGTTCAAGATCGCCGGCTCGATGGTCTTCAAGGAGGGCATCAAGCGGGCCGACCCGGTCATCCTCGAGCCCGTGATGGCCGTCGAGGTCCGGACGCCCGAGGAGTACATGGGCGACGTGATCGGCGACATCAACTCGCGTCGTGGGATGATCCAGTCCATGGAGGACGCGACCGGTGTCAAGGTCGTGCGCGCCCAGGTACCGTTGAGCGAGATGTTCGGGTACATCGGTGACCTGCGTTCCAAGACGCAGGGCCGTGCCGTGTACTCGATGCAGTTCGACAGCTACGCCGAGGTTCCTCGCAACGTTGCTGACGAGATCATCAAGAAGACCCGGGGCGAGTGAGTCCCCACAGGTCGACGACCAGCACAACCATCAACCTGTAGGAAACCCCCGTCGCCCCGCGGGATGTAGGCTCTCTCGCCGAGTCTCGCAACGTTCGGGAACATCTACCCAAGTCCCAGGAGGACCCCAGTGGCTAAGGCCAAGTTCGAGCGGACCAAGCCGCACGTCAACATCGGCACGATCGGGCACGTCGACCACGGCAAGACGACGCTGACCGCCGCGATCTCGAAGACGCTTGCGGACACGTACCCCGACCTGCCGGCGAACACGCAGCGGAACTTCGACGAGATCGACGCCGCGCCGGAGGAGAAGCAGCGCGGTATCACGATCAACATCGCGCACATCGAGTACGAGACGCCCAAGCGTCACTACGCGCACGTCGATGCTCCGGGTCACGCCGACTACATCAAGAACATGATCACCGGTGCCGCCCAGATGGACGGCGCGATCCTGGTGGTCGCGGCGACCGACGGCCCGATGGCCCAGACGCGCGAGCACGTGCTGCTGGCCCGCCAGGTGGGCGTCCCCTACCTGCTGGTCGCGCTCAACAAGGCCGACATGGTCGACGACGAGGAGATCCTCGAGCTCGTCGAGATGGAGGTCCGCGAGCTGCTGTCGTCGCAGGAGTTCGACGGCGACAACGCGCCCGTCGTCCGCGTCTCCGGCCTCAAGGCCCTCGAGGGTGACCCCGAGTGGACCAAGCGGGTCCTGGAGCTCATGGAGGCCGTGGACGAGAACGTCCCCGACCCCGTGCGCGAGCTCGACAAGCCGTTCCTCATGCCGATCGAGGACGTCTTCACCATCACCGGCCGCGGCACCGTCGTGACCGGCAAGGTGGAGCGTGGCACGCTCGACGTCAACTCCGAGGTCGAGATCGTCGGTATCCGCGAGCCGCAGAAGACCACGGTCACCGGTATCGAGACGTTCCACAAGCAGATGGACCAGGCTCAGGCCGGCGACAACACCGGTCTGCTCCTGCGCGGCATCAAGCGCGAGGACGTCGAGCGCGGCCAGGTCGTCGTGAAGCCGGGCTCGATCACCCCGCACACGGACTTCGAGGCGCAGGTCTACATCCTGGGCAAGGACGAGGGTGGGCGTCACAACCCGTTCTACTCGAACTACCGTCCGCAGTTCTACTTCCGCACCACCGACGTCACCGGCGTCATCACGCTGCCCGAGGGCACCGAGATGGTCATGCCCGGCGACAACACCGAGATGACGGTCGCGCTGATCCAGCCGATCGCCATGGAGGAGGGCCTCGGCTTCGCCATCCGTGAGGGTGGGCGCACCGTGGGCTCCGGCCGGGTCACCAAGATCATCAAGTGATCTGCTGATCCTCGGCTGATCGCCTGAGCAGGAGGCCCGGGCCCGACAGGGTCCGGGCCTCCTGCGCGCCCGGCGCGTGCCGCCCGAGGTGCGGTGCGTCCGGCGTCACAGCGGTCGAACCCCGTTCCGGCTTGGAATCACGGGGCTCCCTGTGGCAAGATGTTCAGGTTGCCTGTCACGGGCGCGTTCTTTCTCGTGTCGAACAGTGTGTAGCACCACGGTGCGTGTGCCGGTCCGGATCTCCGGAACGGTCCCGTCACCTGGAGCGGATCCCCTCCCGGAGAGGGGTCGCGGGGTTGCCGGCTGTCGACGCGCTAGAGCGCCCCGCGGGACACATGTCTCGACAGGCCCGACAAACGTCGTGGTCCGCCCCGCGGACCACAATCAACGGCCCCACGCCGGTTCGGTGTGCGCCCGGGTACGTCGCCTAGCGCGACACGCCCGAGCGCGGGGGTCGGACAGTAGCGGTTCGAGAGAGAGAGTCAGACGACGCCATGGCGGGACAGAAGATCCGCATCCGGCTCAAGTCCTACGACCACGAGGTCATCGACAGCTCGGCGCGCAAGATCGTCGACACGGTGACGCGCGCTGGTGCGACGGTCGTGGGTCCGGTGCCGCTGCCGACGGAGAAGAACGTCTTCACCGTCATCCGGTCGCCTCACAAGTACAAGGACAGCCGCGAGCACTTCGAGATGCGCACGCACAAGCGGCTCATCGACATCATCGATCCCACGCCGAAGGCCGTCGACTCGCTCATGCGGATCGACCTGCCTGCCGACGTGAACATCGAGATCAAGCTCTGAGGCTGGGATAGATATGACCAACCAGCAGAAGAACGTGACCGCGGTGCTCGGCACCAAGCTCGGCATGACGCAGCTGTGGGACGACGCCGGTCGTCTGGTCCCCGTCACCGTCGTGGCCGTCCCGACCAACGTCGTGACGCAGGTCCGCTCCGCGGACGCCGACGGCTACGCGGCCGTGCAGCTCGCCGCCGGCCAGATCGACCCGCGCAAGGTCACCAAGCCGCTCAAGGGCCACTTCGAGAAGGCCGGCGTCACGCCGCGTCGTCACGTCGCCGAGGTCCGCACCGAGGACGCCGCCGAGTTCACGCTCGGCCAGGAGATCACCGCCGAGGCCTTCGAGGCCGGTGCCGTGGTCGACGTCGTCGGCACCACCAAGGGCAAGGGCACCGCCGGTGTCATGAAGCGCCACGGCTTCTCCGGCGTCGGCGCCTCCCACGGTGCTCACCGCAACCACCGCAAGGCCGGCTCGATCGGCGGCGCCTCGACGCCGTCGCGCGTGTTCAAGGGTCTGCGGATGGCCGGTCGCATGGGCCACGAGCGCATGACCGTCCAGAACCTGACCGTCCACGCGGTCGACGCCGAGAAGGGTCTGCTGCTCGTCAAGGGCGCGGTTCCCGGCCCCAAGGGTGGCGTCGTCGTCGTGCGTACCGCTGCGAAGGGTGCGTGACCCCATGGCCAACCAGACCGTCGACGTGCTCGACGCCCAGGGCAAGAAGGCCGGCACCGCCGAGCTTCCCGCCGAGGTGTTCGACACCGTCACCAACGTCCCGCTGATCCACCAGGTGGTCGTGGCGCAGCGCGCCGCCGCCCGCCAGGGGACGCACGCCACCAAGACCCGCGGCGACGTCCGCGGCGGTGGCCGCAAGCCGTACAAGCAGAAGGGCACCGGCCGCGCCCGTCAGGGTTCGACCCGCGCCCCGCAGTTCGCCGGCGGTGGCACCGTCCACGGCCCGCAGCCGCGCAAGTACGACCAGCGGACCCCGAAGAAGATGAAGGCCGCCGCGCTCCGTGGCGCCCTCTCCGACCGGGCTCGCGCCGGCCGCGTCCACGTGGTCTCCGGCTTCGGCCTCGACGGTGCGCCGTCGACCCGGACCGCCGTCAAGACGATCGCGGCGCTCACCGAGCGCACGCACGTCCTCGTGGTCACCGAGCGCTCGGACGAGCTGACGATCCTGTCGCTCCGCAACGTCGAGCAGGTCCACCTGCTGACCGCGGACCAGCTCAACACCTACGACGTGCTCGTCTCCGACGACGTCGTCTTCACCGAGGGCGCGCTCGCCGCGTTCCTCGCCGGCCCGGCCACGGGCAAGAGCGTGAAGGCTGTCGCCACGGAGTCCGAGGCGGCCGAGACCGAGGAGGCCACCAAGTGACCGCCGTGACGAAGGACCCGCGCGACATCCTGATCGCGCCGGTCGTCTCCGAGAAGTCCTACAACCTCCTCGACGAGGGCAAGTACACCTTCGTCGTGGACCCGCGGGCCAACAAGACCGAGATCAAGATCGCGGTCGAGCAGGTCTTCGGCGTCAAGGTCGACTCGGTCAACACGATCAACCGCAAGGGCAAGGCGCGTCGCACGCGCTTCGGCCTGGGCAAGCGCAAGGACACGAAGCGCGCGATCGTGACCCTCCGTGAGGGCACGATCGACATCTTCGGCGGTCCGGCTTCCTGAGGCGCAGAGAGCAGATCGAGGACTAACCCATGGGAATCCGTAAGTACAAGCCGACGACGCCCGGACGCCGCGGCTCCAGCGTCGCCGACTTCGTCGAGATCACGCGCTCGCAGCCGGAGAAGTCTCTGGTCCGTCCGCTGTCCAAGACGGGTGGGCGCAACAACTCCGGTCGCATCACGACCCGTCACAAGGGCGGTGGCCACAAGCGTGCCTACCGCGTGATCGACTTCCGTCGCCACGACAAGGACGGCGTGCCCGCCAAGGTCGCGCACATCGAGTACGACCCGAACCGCACGGCTCGGATCGCGCTCCTGCACTACGCGGACGGCACGAAGCGCTACATCGTCGCGCCGAACAAGCTGTCGCAGGGCGACGTCGTCGAGGCCGGTGCCGGCGCCGACATCAAGCCCGGCAACAACCTGCCGCTGCGCAACATCCCGACCGGTACGGTCATCCACGCCGTCGAGCTCCGCCCCGGTGGCGGCGCGAAGATCGCCCGCTCCGCGGGTGCCTCCGTGCAGCTCGTCGCGAAGGACGGCCCGTACGCGCAGCTGCGCATGCCGTCCGGCGAGATCCGCAACGTCGACCTGCGCTGCCGCGCCACGGTCGGCGAGGTGGGCAACGCCGAGCAGTCGAACATCAACTGGGGCAAGGCCGGCCGCAAGCGGTGGAAGGGCGTCCGCCCGACCGTCCGTGGCGTGGTCATGAACCCGGTCGACCACCCGCACGGTGGTGGTGAGGGCAAGACCTCCGGTGGTCGCCACCCGGTCAGCCCGTGGGGCCAGCCCGAGGGCCGGACCCGCCGCCCGAACAAGCCGAGCGACAAGCTGATCGTCCGCCGTCGCCGCACCGGCAAGAAGCGCTGAAAAGGAGCCTGACAGATGCCTCGTAGCCTGAAGAAGGGCCCCTTCGTCGACGACCACCTGCAGAAGAAGGTGGACGCTCAGAACGAGAAGGGGACCAAGAACGTCATCAAGACCTGGTCCCGTCGGTCGGTCATCACGCCCGACTTCCTCGGTCACACCTTCGCCGTGCACGACGGCCGGAAGCACACCCCGGTCTTCGTCACCGAGGCGATGGTCGGCCACAAGCTCGGCGAGTTCGCTCCCACGCGAACCTTCCGCGGCCACGTGAAGGACGACAAGAAGGGCCGTCGCCGCTGACCCCCCGGGTCAGCCGGACGACAGGCCCCGACGGTCTGAGAAAAGGAAGCAGGACAGCAATGGAAGCCAAGGCGCAGGCGCGGTTCGTCCGTGTCACGCCCCAGAAGGCCCGGCGCGTCGTGGACCTCATCCGTGGCAAGCAGGCCGCCGAGGCCGTCGCGGTGCTGAAGTTCGCGCCGCAGGCGGCGAGCGAGCCGATCCGCAAGGTTGTGGAGAGCGCCGTCGCGAACGCCCGGGTGAAGGCCGACCGCGCCAGCGAGCGTTTCGACGAGACGGAGCTCTTCGTCTCGGCGGCGTTCGTCGACGAGGGGCCGACGCTCAAGCGGTTCCGTCCGCGGGCGCAGGGGCGTGCGAGCCAGATCCTCAAGCGCACCAGCCACATCACCGTGGTCGTCGCACCGCGTGAGCAGAAGGAAGGGGCCCGATAGTGGGGCAGAAGGTTCACCCGCACGGGTACCGCCTCGGCATCACCACCGACCACCGGTCGCGCTGGTTCGCCGACAGCACCAAGCCTGGTCAGCGGTACCGCGACTACGTCCGCGAGGACGTGGCGATCCGCAAGCTCATGAGCACCGGTCTCGAGCGGGCCGGCATCTCCAAGGTCGAGGTCGAGCGCACCCGCGACCGCGTCCGCGTGGACATCCACACGGCGCGTCCGGGCATCGTCATCGGTCGCCGGGGTGCCGAGGCCGACCGCATCCGCGGCGAGCTCGAGAAGCTCACGGGCAAGCAGGTCCAGCTCAACATCCTCGAGGTCAAGAACGCGGAGATCGACGCGCAGCTGGTCGCGCAGGGCATCGCCGAGCAGCTCGCGAGCCGCGTCTCGTTCCGTCGCGCCATGCGCAAGGGCATCCAGTCCGCGCAGCGCGCCGGTGCCAAGGGCATCCGCGTGCAGGTCTCGGGTCGTCTCGGCGGCGCCGAGATGAGCCGTTCGGAGTTCTACCGCGAGGGTCGTGTGCCGCTGCACACGCTGCGCGCGAACATCGACTACGGCTTCTTCGAGGCCCGCACCACCTTCGGCCGTATCGGCGTGAAGGTGTGGATCTACAAGGGCGACATGACCGAGAAGGAGTTCGCCGCGCAGCAGGCGACTGCCGCCCCCCGCGGGGGTCGTGGTGGTCGTCCGGAGCGTGGGGAGCGCCGTGGTGGCGGTCGTCGCCCCGAGCGTCAGGCCCAGCCGGCCGCCGAGAGCGCCCCCGCGTCCGACGCGGCCCCGGCGCCGGAGCAGGCTGCGGCCCCCGAGTCCGGAACGGAGGCCTGAGTCATGCTGATCCCCCGCAGGCTCAAGCACCGCAAGCAGCACCACCCGAAGCGCTCCGGCGCGGCCAAGGGTGGCACCACGATCGCGTTCGGCGACTTCGGCATCCAGGCCCTCGAGCCCGCCTACGTCACCAACCGCCAGATCGAGGCTGCTCGTATCGCGATGACCCGCCACATCAAGCGTGGCGGCAAGGTCTGGATCAACATCTACCCGGACCGTCCCCTGACCAAGAAGCCCGCCGAGACCCGCATGGGTTCCGGCAAGGGCTCGCCCGAGTGGTGGGTCGCCAACGTCAAGCCCGGCCGCATCGTCTTCGAGCTGGCCGGTGTCGACGAGGAGCTGGCCCGTGAGGCCATGCGCCGCGCGATCCACAAGCTCCCGATGAAGTGCCGTTTCGTGGTGCGCGAGGGTGGTGCGAACTGATGGCAGTCGGAACCAAGGGCATGGCCCCCGCTGACCTCGACGGGTTCGACGACGAGAAGCTGGTCGCCGAGCTGAAGAAGGCCAAGGAGGAGCTCTTCAACCTCCGTTTCCAGTCGGCCACCGGCCAGCTGGAGTCCCACGGTCGGATCAAGGCCGTCAAGCGCGACATCGCGCGGATCTACACGGTCCTGCACGAGCGCGAGCTCGGGATCCGCACGGCCCCGAGCGTGAGTGAGTGAGGCATCGATGAGCGAGAACACCAACGCGGTGGCCGCTGAGACGACCGAGCGCAGCACGCGCAAGGTCCGTCGTGGCTACGTCGTCAGCGACAAGATGGAGAAGACCATCGTCGTCGAGGTCGAGGACCGCAAGAAGCACCCTCTGTACGGCAAGGTCCTGCGCACCACCACCAAGGTGAAGGCGCACGACGAGCAGAACTCCGCCGGTATCGGCGACCTGGTCGAGATCATGGAGACCCGTCCGCTGTCCGCGACCAAGCGGTGGCGCCTGACGGAGATCCTCGAGAAGGCCAAGTGATCCAGAAGGTCTTCTGACCTTCGGCCGGGGCAGGCCGTGACACACGTATGCGGCCCGCCCCGGCCACCACAGCAACTATCCGTTCGGCAAGGCTCGCCCGGGACAGCCTGGGACGAGAACCGGCTCGACGACAGGAGATCAATCGATGATCCAGCAGGAGTCGCGACTTCGGGTCGCCGACAACACGGGTGCCAAGGAGATCCTCTGCATCCGTGTTCTCGGTGGATCCGGCCGTCGCTACGCCGGTATCGGCGACACGATCGTCGCCACCGTCAAGGACGCGATCCCCGGCGGCAACGTGAAGAAGGGCGACGTGGTCAAGGCCGTCATCGTCCGGACCGCCAAGGAGCGCCGTCGTCCCGACGGTTCCTACATCAAGTTCGACGAGAACGCCGCCGTGATCCTCAAGAACGACGGTGAGCCCCGTGGCACCCGCATCTTCGGCCCGGTCGGGCGCGAGCTGCGCGACAAGCGGTTCATGAAGATCATCTCGCTGGCGCCGGAGGTGCTCTGACCATGGCGAAGATCAAGAAGGGCGACCAGGTGATCGTCATCGCCGGTCGCGACAAGGGCAAGACGGGCCGCGTGCTCGAGGTCCTCAAGGACTCCGACCGCATCGTGGTCGAGGGCGTGCAGCGCGTCACCAAGCACGTCAAGGCCGGCCAGACGGCTCGCGGCACCCGCACGGGTGGCATCGAGACCGTCGAGGCGCCGATCCACGTCTCGAACGTGATGGTCGTCGACCCGGAGACCAAGAAGGGCACGCGCGTCGGGTTCCGTACCGAGCAGGTCGAGCGCGACGGCCGTACCCGCACCGTCCGCGTGCGCGTCGCCAAGCGTTCCGGGAAGGACATCTGATGACCGAGACCACTCTCGAGGCCCCGGCCACCCCGCGCCTCAAGCAGAAGTACCGCGAGGAGATCATCGCGGCGCTGCGCGAGGAGTTCGGCCACCAGAACATCCAGCAGGTCGCCGGTCTGACCAAGATCGTCGTCAACATGGGTGTCGGTGACGCCGCCAAGGACTCCAAGCTCATCGAGGGCGCGATCCGCGACCTCACGGCGATCACGGGGCAGAAGCCCCAGGTGACCCGGGCCAAGAAGTCCATCGCGCAGTTCAAGCTGCGCGAGGGCATGCCGATCGGTGCGCACGTCACGCTGCGCGGCGACCGGATGTGGGAGTTCCTCGACCGGCTGCTGTCGATCGCGCTGCCCCGTATCCGCGACTTCCGCGGGCTGAGCCCGAAGCAGTTCGACGGGCACGGCAACTACACCTTCGGTCTCACGGAGCAGTCGATGTTCCACGAGATCGACCAGGACAAGATCGACCGCGTCCGCGGCATGGACATCACGGTCGTGACCACGGCGACGACCGATGACGAGGGCCGCTCCCTGCTGCGCCGTCTCGGCTTCCCCTTCAAGGAGAACTGACATGGCGAAGAAGGCCCTGATCAACAAGGCGAACGCCAAGCCGAAGTTCGCCGTCCGCGCCTACACCCGGTGCCAGCGCTGCGGCCGTCCGCACTCGGTCTACCGCAAGTTCGGCCTCTGCCGGATCTGCCTGCGGGAGATGGCCCACCGCGGCGAGCTCCCCGGCGTCACCAAGAGCAGCTGGTAAAACCACTACGCCGCAGGTCCGGGCGGTGCGCACGCACTGACTGGATACCCCGGCGAGGAAGGGCTGGAGCCCAATGACCATGACAGACCCCATCGCAGACATGCTCACGCGTCTGCGTAACGCGAACTCGGCGCACCACGAGACGGTCACCATGCCGCACTCGAAGCTGAAGTCGAACATCGCGGAGATCCTGCAGGCGCAGGGGTACATCACCGGCTGGAGCGTCGAGGACGCGAAGGTCGGCAAGTCCCTCACCCTGACCCTCAAGTACGGCCCGAGCCGCGAGCGCGCCCTCACCGGCGTCCGCCGCGTGTCGAAGCCCGGCCTCCGCGTCTACGCGAAGTCCACCAACCTGCCCCAGGTCCTCGGCGGCCTCGGCGTGGCGATCCTGTCCACGTCCTCCGGCCTGCTGACCGACCGCCAGGCCCAGGCCAAGGGCGTGGGCGGCGAAGTCCTCGCCTACGTCTGGTAATCCGGAAAGGAGATATCGCCATGTCTCGAATCGGCAAGCTCCCCGTTCCGGTCCCGGCCGGCGTGGACGTCACCATCAGCGGTGCGCTCGTGACCATCAAGGGCCCCAAGGGGACCCTGGAGCACGCGGTGCCCGCCCCCATCACGGTCGCCCAGGACGACGGCTCCCTCGTGGTGTCGCGCCCGGACGACGAGCGTGAGTCCCGTGCGCTGCACGGCCTCACCCGCACCCTCCTGGCCAACATCGTCACCGGTGTGACCCAGGGCTACGAGAAGAAGCTCGAGATCGTCGGTACCGGTTACCGCGTCGCGGCCAAGGGGCAGAGCCTGGAGTTCGCTCTCGGCTTCTCGCACCCGGTCACCGTGACCGCACCCGAGGGCATCACCTTCGCGGTGGAGAGCCCGACCAAGTTCTCGGTCGCGGGCATCGACAAGCAGCAGGTCGGCGAGGTCGCAGCGAACATCCGCAAGATCCGCAAGCCCGAGCCTTACAAGGGCAAGGGCGTGCGCTACGCCGGCGAGGTCGTCCGCCGCAAGGTCGGAAAGGCTGGTAAGTGATGGCTCTCAAGGTTCTGGGCAAGGGCAAGGCCGTCGCTCGTCAGCGCCGTCACCTGCGCCTGCGCAAGAAGATCAAGGGCACCGCGGCGCGTCCGCGCCTCGTCGTGACCCGCTCCTCGCGCCACATGGTGGCGCAGATCGTCGACGACACGGTCGGCAAGACCGTCGCCTCGGCCTCGACCCTCGAGGCCGACCTGCGCGCCCTCGACGGCGACAAGACGGCGAAGGCCCGCAAGGTCGGCGAGCTCGTCGCCGCGCGTGCCAAGGCCGCCGGCGTCGAGACCGTGGTCTTCGACCGCGGTGGCAACAAGTACCACGGTCGGGTGGCTGCGGTCGCCGACGGCGCCCGGGAAGCGGGGCTGGAGCTGTGATGGCCGACGTCCGCGATTTCGCACGGAAGATGAGGATCCTCTGATGGCTGCAGGGCAGCGCACCGGCGCCCCCCAGGGCGCCAACGAGTCCAACAAGACCGACGGCCGCCGCGGCGGCGGTGGCGGTCGTCGTGACGACCGCCGTGGCGGTGGCCGCGACCAGGCCGACAAGAACGCCTTCCTCGAGCGCGTGGTGACGATCAACCGCGTCTCGAAGGTCGTCAAGGGCGGTCGTCGCTTCAGCTTCACCGCGCTGGTCGTGGTGGGCGACGGCGACGGCACCGTCGGTGTCGGCTACGGCAAGGCCAAGGAGGTGCCCGCGGCGATCGCCAAGGGTGTCGAGGAGGCGAAGAAGAACTTCTTCCGCGTCCCGCGCATCCAGGGCACCATCCCTCACCCCGTCCAGGGTGAGGAGGCCGCCGGCGTCGTGTTCCTGCGTCCGGCCTCGCCGGGTACCGGTGTGATCGCCGGTGGTCCGGTGCGCGCCGTGCTGGAGTGCGCCGGCATCCACGACGTGCTGAGCAAGTCGCTCGGCTCGTCCAACTCGATCAACATCGTGCACGCCACCGTCGCGGCCCTCAAGGGCCTCGAGGAGCCGGCTGCCGTGGCCGCCCGCCGTGGTCTGCCGCTCGAGGACGTGGCCCCGGCCGCGCTCCTGCGTGCGCAGGCCGCCGGGCTCGCCGAGAAGGCGGCCAAGGCTGACGAGAAGGTGGGTGCGTGATGCCTCGACTGAAGGTCACCCAGGTCAAGTCCGCCATCGGCGGCAAGCAGAACCAGCGTGACACGCTGCGGACCCTCGGCCTCAAGCGGATCGGCGACACCGCCGTGAAGGAGGACCGTCCGGAGATCCGTGGCATGGTCACCACGGTGGCGCACCTCGTCACCGTCGAGGAGGTCGAGTGATCATGGCGGACAACACCGAGAAGGCGGGTCAGCCGCTCAAGGTCCACCACCTGCGTCCGGCCCCCGGCGCCAAGACCGCCAAGACCCGCGTGGGTCGTGGTGAGGCGTCGAAGGGCAAGACGGCGGGTCGCGGTACCAAGGGTACGAAGGCTCGCTACCAGGTTCCCGCCGGCTTCGAGGGTGGGCAGATGCCTCTGCACATGCGCCTCCCGAAGCTGCGCGGGTTCAAGAACCCGTTCCGCGTCGAGTACCAGGTCGTCAACCTGGACAAGCTCGCCGCGCTGTACCCCGAGGGTGGCTCCGTCACCGTCGAGGGCCTCGTCGCCAAGGGCGCGGTCCGCAAGGGTCAGCCGGTGAAGGTGCTCGGCAACGGCGAGATCACCGTCAAGCTGGACGTCACGGTCGACCGCGTCTCCGGCTCCGCCAAGGACAAGATCCTGGCGGCCGGCGGCACGGTCTCCGAGGACTGACATCCGCAACAGGGCCGGCGGCGCACACGCGCTGCCGGCCCTGTGTGCTCCCGGCGTGCTCCGGCAGGCCAGCCCACCGCGACGGCGTGTGGTCTGGATCACTGGTCCGGGGCACGTAGAATCCGTCACGGTCCGCGCCACGCACCTGATCCGGGTGACGGCGAGGCCGGGGTCTCCTCGGTCGGACCTTGACCGAGTCGGCGTGACGGCGGCGTGGCCCACGGGCCGCGGTGTCGGGAGCTCGCGCCACACCTCGCCGGTCCCCGGCGACACGACAACCCGCCGCGGCGGGCCAGGAGGATAGGTGCTCAGCGCATTCGGCCGGGCTTTCCGGACACCGGACCTGCGGCGCAAGCTGCTGTTCACGATCGCGATCATGGCGCTCTTCCGGGTGGGGTCGCTCGTGCCCACACCCGGCGTCGACTACGGCAACGTGCAGCAGTGCGTCGCGGCCCTCGAGGGCAGCACCTCGCTGCTCGGTCTCGTCAACGTCTTCAGCGGCGGTGCCCTGCTGCAGCTGTCGATCTTCGCGCTCGGCATCATGCCGTACATCACCGCGAGCATCATCGTGCAGCTGCTGCGCGTGGTCATCCCTCGGTTCGAGGCCCTGCACAAGGAGGGCCAGTCGGGCCAGGCGAAGCTGACGCAGTACACGCGCTACCTGACGATCGCCCTCGCGATCCTGCAGTCGACGACGATCATCACGACCGCCCGCACCGGGATGCTCTTCCAGGGTTGCCCCGTCGACGTGATCACGGACGACAGCTTCGTGACGGCCACGCTGATGGTCATCACGATGACGGCCGGTACCGGCCTGGTCATGTGGCTCGGCGAGATGATCACCGAGCGCGGCGTCGGCAACGGCATGTCCCTGCTGATCTTCACGTCGATCGCCGCGAGCTTCCCGTCGGCCCTCTGGTCGATCGCCGGCGGCTCGAACGGTCCCCTGAACTTCATCGTGATGATCCTCGTCATCGTGCTCGTCGTCGGGCTGGTCGTGTTCGTCGAGCAGTCGCAGCGCCGCATCCCGGTGCAGTACGCGAAGCGCATGGTGGGACGCCGCATGTACGGCGGCACCAGCACCTACATCCCGATCAAGATCAACATGGCCGGCGTCATCCCGGTCATCTTCGCGGCGTCGATCCTCGCCATCCCCGGGCTGATCGCCCAGTTCGGCGAGCCGACCGCGGGCTGGGTGCTCTGGATCTCGGAGAACCTGGTCCAGCAGTCCGACCCGCTGTACATCGTGCTGTACGTGCTGATGGTCATCTTCTTCGCGTTCTTCTACACGTCGATCACGTTCAACCCGGACGAGGTCGCCGACAACATGAAGAAGTACGGCGGCTTCATCCCGGGCATCCGCGCCGGCCGGCCCACGGCCGAGTACCTCGACTACGTGATCACCCGCATCACCTCCGCGGGCTCGATCTACCTGGCGATCGTGGCGCTCATCCCCACGATCGTGCTCGTGGTGCTGGGAGTCACCACGAACATCCCGTTCGGCGGCACGTCGATCCTCATCATCGTGGGCGTCGGGCTCGAGACCGTGAAGCAGATCGACTCCCAGCTCCAGCAGCGTCATTACGAAGGGTTCCTCCGTTGACCGAGACGAACGAAGGCGGCCCCGCCGCTGCCACGCCGACCACCCGCCGCGAGCTCCACGGTGCCCCCAGCGCCGAGGCGCGGGTGACGCGCCTGGTGATCATGGGGCCGCAGGGGGCGGGCAAGGGCACGCAGGCCGCGCGCCTCGCCGAGCTGTTCAGCATCCCCGCCATCTCGACGGGCGACATCTTCCGCGCCAACATCAAGGGTGGCACGGAGCTCGGCAGGCTCGCGCAGGAGTACAGCGCCAAGGGCGAGCTCGTGCCCGACGAGGTCACCGACCAGATGGTGCGCTCGCGCCTCGGTGAGGACGACGTCAAGGCCGGGTTCCTGCTCGACGGCTACCCGCGCAACGCGCACCAGGTCGAGGCCCTCGACGGCATCCTGGCCAACCTCGGCTGGGAGCTGGACGGCGTCATCGAGCTCACCGCCGCGCGGGACGAGCTCCTGTCGCGGATCGCCAAGCGCGCCGAGATCGAGGGCCGCGAGGACGACACCCCGGAGGCGATCGCGCGCCGGCTCGACATCTACGACGAGCAGACCGCGCCGCTGACCGCCGCGTACTCCGAGCGGGGCATCCTCGCGAAGGTGGACGGCATCGGCGACGTCTCCGAGGTCACCGAGCGCATCGTCCAGGCGCTGGCCGCCGAGCTCGGCTGAGGCCCGCGACGCCATGATCTTCGGTTCGCGCGAGCGCATCGAGCTCAAGACGCCGGACCAGGTGCGCGTCATGCGGCGCGCCGGCCTGGTCGTCGCGTCGGCGCTCGACGCGGTGCGTTCCGCGGCCCGCCCGGGCCTGACGACGGCGGACCTCGACGCGGTCGCGGCGCGGGTCATCGCGGAGGCGGGGGCGACGCCGTCGTTCCTCGGCTACGAGGGTTACCCCGCGACGATCTGCGTCTCCGTCTCCGAGGAGGTCATCCACGGCATCCCCGGCACCCGCGTGCTCGAGGTCGGTGACGTCGTGTCGATCGACTGCGGCGCGATCGTGGACGGCTGGCACGGCGACTCCGCGATCAGCGTCGTGCTGGGCCCGGACGGCGCCCTGGACGTCGAGGGCACGACGGCGGTCGACGGCGTCGACGCGGCGGACCTCGACCTCGTCCGCGCCACGCGGACGGCCATGTGGGCGGGAATCGCGGCGCTGGCGGGCGGCAAGCGGCTCGGCGACGTCGGGACGGCGGTCGAGGCCGCCGTCGAGCTCGCCGGGGGCGTCTCCGGCGTCGAGTACGGGATCGTCGAGGACTACGTCGGTCACGGCATCGGCACGGCGATGCACCAGCCGCCCGACGTCGTGAACTTCCGCACCTCGGACCGCGGTCCTCGGCTCCGGCCCGGCATGTGCCTCGCCGTCGAGCCGATGGTCACGCGGGGGAGCGGGGCGACCCGGGTCCTCGCGGACGACTGGACGGTCGTGACGCAGGACGGCTCCCGCGCCGCGCACTGGGAGCACAGCGTCGCCCTGCTCGAGGACGGCATCAGCGTGCTGACGGCCGCCGACGGCGGGCGTGCGGGGCTCGCCCCGTTCGAGGTCGTGCCCGTGCCCCTCGACGTGTGACCGACGAAAGCGTGTGACCGACGACCGTCCACCCCACGTTCGCAGCTGCTGGAACCATGGAGTACGATGGTCTGTCGGGTGTAGTCCGTTCGGCAGTTCCTCGAGATGCAGGCGCGAGTTGGTGGCGCTGCAGACCAGCACCGGCTCGACGTCACGTCGGCCGGTCGGGACGAGGGTGAGCAGGCGGCACGCACGACATCCGGACCTCCGTCACGTTGCTGACGGGCGCCCGGGGACAGACGAGAGTTAGCGGAGGACATGGCAAAGAAGGACGGCGTCATCGAGATCGAGGGCAGCGTGGTCGAGGCCCTGCCGAACGCGATGTTCCGTGTGGAGCTGGCGAACGGCCACAAGGTCCTCGCGCACATCTCGGGCAAGATGCGTCAGCACTACATCCGGATCCTCCCGGAGGACCGTGTCGTGGTCGAGCTCAGCCCGTACGACCTGTCCCGCGGTCGGATCGTCTACCGCTACAAGTAACCACCACCCCATCGAGCGCCGTCGTGGCGCCGGCACCCGCCGGCGTGCGTACGGCGGCGGAGGAACCACTGATGAAGGTCAAGCCGAGCGTCAAGAAGATCTGCGACAAGTGCAAGGTGATCCGCCGGCACGGTCGCGTCATGGTGATCTGCGAGAACCTGCGCCACAAGCAGCGCCAGGGCTGATCGCAGCCACCTGCTGACGGCACGCGCTCGCCGTCGGACACAGCGCACCACCACGAACCTCGACACCGCTCTCTCGGAGCGGGCTCCTCACGGGGCAGGTCGGGGGGAACCTCCGGTCCAGGGGCCGGGGCCCGCGGTCTTCGCGGGAGGGCGGTGCGGCAGACCTCTGGAAGAAGTACAGGAGCCGGAAGGCACATGGCACGTCTGATCGGCGTCGACCTCCCCCGCGAGAAGCGGCTCGAGGTTGCGCTCACCTACATCTACGGCGTCGGCCGTACCCGCGCCCAGCAGACGCTGGCCGCGACCGGGATCAACCCGGACCTGCGGGTCAAGGACCTCGGCGACGACCAGCTCGTCGCGCTCCGCGACTACCTGGAGGGCAACTTCCAGCTCGAGGGCGACCTGCGCCGCGAGGTCGCCGCCGACATCCGCCGCAAGGTCGAGATCGGCACCTACCAGGGCCTGCGTCACCGCCGCGGCCTCCCGGTGCGCGGTCAGCGCACCAAGACCAACGCGCGTACCCGCAAGGGTCCGAAGCGCACCGTGGCGGGCAAGAAGAAGGCCCGCTGATAGCAGTCCGTGGTGCGGTCGGCTCCCTGAGCTGAACCGCCCCGGTCCGATCAGACCAGGAGATCAGAGAACACATGCCTCCCAAGACTCGTGCCACGGCCGCGCGCAAGCCGCGCCGCAAGGACAAGAAGAACGTCCCGCTCGGCCAGGCGCACATCAAGAGCACCTTCAACAACACGATCGTCTCGATCACCGACCCGTCGGGCGCCGTGATCTCGTGGGCGTCCGCCGGCCACGTCGGCTTCAAGGGCTCCCGCAAGTCCACGCCGTACGCCGCGCAGCTCGCCGCCGAGTCGGCCGCCCGCCGCGCCCAGGAGCACGGTGTCAAGAAGGTCGACGTCTTCGTCAAGGGCCCGGGTTCCGGTCGTGAGACCGCGATCCGCTCCCTGCAGGCGACCGGCCTCGAGGTCGGCTCGATCCAGGACGTGACGCCCCAGGCGCACAACGGCTGCCGTCCCCCGAAGCGCCGCCGCGTCTGACCCTCCCGACGTCGTCGGGCCCCGGGGCCGAGGGATCGGCCCCGGGCTCGTACGACGCCGCAGCCTGCCCGGGCGGGTGGACCGAGTCCCACCCGGGGCCGCGAGTACTCGCGGATCCGTGATGCGTCATATGGCGGACGCACACTGAAAGGACCTGACCGTGCTGATCGCACAGCGCCCCTCCCTGACCGAAGAGGTCATCTCGGAGTACCGTTCGCGCTTCTCCATCGAGCCGCTCGAGCCTGGCTTCGGCTACACGCTCGGCAACTCCCTGCGCCGGACCCTCCTGTCGTCCATCCCGGGCGCGGCCGTCACCTCCATCCGCATCGACGGAGTGCTCCACGAGTTCTCCACCGTGCCGGGTGTGAAGGAGGACGTCACCGAGATCATCCTCAACATCAAGAACCTCGTCGTCTCCTCGGAGAACGACGAGCCCGTCGTGATGTACCTGCGCAAGACGGGTGCGGGCGTGGTCACCGCCGCGGACATCGTGCCGCCGGCGGGCGTCGAGGTGCACAACCCGGACCTGCACGTCGCCACGCTCAACGACAAGGGCAAGCTCGAGATCGAGCTCACCGTCGAGCGCGGTCGTGGCTACGTGTCCGCGGCGCAGAACAAGAACGACGAGGCCGAGATCGGTCGGATCCCCGTCGACTCGATCTACTCGCCGGTCCTCAAGGTCACCTACAAGGTCGAGGCCACGCGTGTCGAGCAGCGCACGGACTTCGACAAGCTGATCGTCGACGTCGAGACGAAGGCCGCGATCGCCCCGCGCGACGCGCTCGCCTCGGCCGGCAAGACGCTCGTCGAGCTGTTCGGTCTCGCCCGCGAGCTGAACGTCGAGGCCGAGGGCATCGAGATCGGCCCGTCGCCGACGGACTCCGCGCTGGCCGCGGACCTGGCGTTGCCGATCGAGGAGCTCAACCTCACGATCCGCTCGTACAACTGCCTCAAGCGCGAGGGCATCCACCAGGTGGGTGAGCTCGTGGCTCGCAGCGAGGCCGACCTGCTCGACATCCGGAACTTCGGCGCGAAGTCCATCAACGAGGTCAAGGAGAAGCTCGCCGAGCTGGGCCTCTCGCTGAAGGACTCGCCCCTCGACTTCGACCCGTCCAGCTCCGCGTACTTCAGCGGCGGGGACGACGAGGCCACGTACTCGGACGAGCAGTCGTACTGACGTCTCCGCGCCCGCAGCAGCCCGCTCGACCTGACCGGGCCGCGCGGTGCGGAACCACCCTCAAGGAGAACCAGAAATGCCTACCCCCACCAAGGGTCCGCGGCTCGGTGGCAGCCCGGCTCACGAGCGACTGATCCTCGCGAACCTGTCGACGTCGCTCTTCGAGCACGGCCGCATCACGACCACGGAGACGAAGGCGAAGCGCCTGCGCCCCCTGGCCGAGCGCCTCATCACCTTCGCGAAGCGCGGCGACCTGCACGCCCGTCGCCGGGTGCTGACCGTCGTCCGTGACAAGTCCGTGGTGCACACGCTGTTCACCGAGATCGCCCCGGCCATGGCCGAGCGCAACGGTGGCTACACGCGCATCACCAAGATCGGCAACCGCAAGGGCGACAACGCCCCCATGGCGGTCATCGAGCTCGTCACCGAGCCTGTGAGCCCGAAGCAGGCCGTCGTCAAGGAGGCCACGAAGGCCGCCGAGAAGGCTGCCAAGGTCGAGGACGAGAAGCCCGCCAAGGACGAGGCCGCCGTCGAGGAGGCCACCGAGGCCCCGGCCGAGGCGCCCGCGGAGGACAAGGCTGACGAGAAGGCCGAGGAGACCAAGGAGGCCTGACCTCCCGCGTCCCCCGCACCACGACGAGCCCCGTGCCACCTCTCGAGGTGGCGCGGGGCCTCGTCGTTCCTAGGCTGGGAGGATGCCCGCCCGCTCCGACGCGCCGCCCCGACCCCGGGCCCCCGTGCCGGTCGTGCTCGTGCACGGCTCCCGCACGTCGGCGACCATGTGGCGGCGTCAGCTCGAGGCGCTGGGCCGCGCCGGGGTCCCCGCCGTCGCGACCGACCTGCCGGGCCACGGTGCGCGACGGGGCGAGCCGTTCACGCTCGACGGCGCGGTGGACGCCGTGCACGACGCCGTGGAGGGGCTCGGCGGGCGGGCCCTCGTCGCGGGCCTGTCGCTCGGGGGCTACGTCGGCATCGAGCACCGCGCGCGCCATCCCGAGCAGAGCGCGGGCCTCGTGGCGGCGTCGTGCTGCACGGAGTCCTCGTCGGCGCTGCGGCCGGCGTGGCTCTCGCTCGCCCGGTGGATCGAGGGCTGGCCGGACCACGGCGCCCGCCTGAACGACACGTTCGTGCGCCTCGCCCTCGACGCCGAAGGTGCGGGGGACCTGGGGGCCGGCGGGTACGCGCTCACCGCCATGGCCGCGGTGCTGCGGGAGCTCGGCCCGACCGACACCCTCGGCGCCCTCGCGGCCGCGCGCAGCCCCGTGTGGTTCGTCAACGGGCGTTACGACCACTTCCGCGCCCAGGAGCGTGCGTTCGTCGCCGCGGCCCGGGCCGGCGGGGCGGCCGCCCGGCTCGTCGTCGTGCCGCACGCCCGGCACCTCGTCAGCCTCGACGCGCCGGTCGCGTTCACGCGGGCCCTCCTCGAGGCGGAGACCGTCGTCACGTCCGAGGAGGCAGGCGTCGTGACGTCACCCGTCCACCGGTGACGGTCAGGGCAGGGTCAGGTCCCACGCCCGCGCGCCGCCGACGAGCGCGGCCGAGTTGGGCACGACGACGACGTCGTCGCCCAGGCGGTCGAGGGCGGCGGGCGTGATGCGGCGGGAGTTCCCGCCGCCCAGGTACAGACGGTCCCAGCGGAACACCGGGCGCAGCCCGTCGACCGTCGCGACGACGCGCCGCGACCACAGCCCGTCGCCCAGGCGGCGGCGCTCCGGCTCGCCGACGTACTGGTCGTACGTCGCGCCGCGCCGCACGGGGGCGTGCGACCACTCCAGGTGGGGTGCGAGCAGGCCGCCGTCGAACAGCGCGGACCCGAGCCCCGTGCCGAGGGTGAGCACCAGCTCGACGCCGGAGCCCGCCACGACGCCGGCGCCGTGCACCTCGGCGTCGTTGAGCACGAGGGCGGGCACGCCGAGCCGGTGGGCGAGCGCGCCGCGGACGTCGAAGCTGGCCCACGCCTCCACGAGCTCCGGCAGCACCCGCGAACGGGGACCCGAGCGGGTGACGTAGTGCGGCGTGTGGACGACCACGCCGTGGCGGATCATGCCGGGCATCCCGAGCGTCACGCGGTGCGCGGCGGGAAGGCGGTCCGCGATGCCGGCCACGGTGTCGAGCAGCAGCTGCGGGGGCAGCGGGTAGGGCGTGGGGACCCGCACCGGCGACGCGTGCGCGGTGCCCGCGGAGTCCAGGACCGCCGCCTTGATGCCTCCGCCGCCGCAGTCGACGGCGAGGGTGAGCACGTCGGAGGGCGGCGGCGTCCGGGAG
Source organism: Isoptericola sp. NPDC056618 (assembly GCF_042792715.1). Lineage (NCBI taxonomy): Bacteria > Bacillati > Actinomycetota > Actinomycetes > Micrococcales > Promicromonosporaceae > Isoptericola > Isoptericola sp. NPDC056618. The sequence continues at coordinate 39,958 of NZ_JBHTVZ010000014.1, forward strand.
GCGCCGTCGTCGGGGCGGGGAGCGGGGGTGCGCGCCGGGGCGCCTGGGTCGACCATCACGGGACATCATCCGGCCACAATGGGTCGGTGAGCACGCCGACACCTCCCGCCGACACCCTCCGGGTCCGGCTCGACCTCGCCTACGACGGCACCCACTTCGCGGGCTGGGCCACCCAGCCGCGGCTGCGCACCGTGCAGGGGGTGCTGGAGGACGCCCTCGCGACCATCCTCCGCACGGAGCCGCTCGGCCTGCCCCGGCCGCGGCTGACGGTGGCCGGTCGCACCGACGCGGGGGTGCACGCGCGCGGCCAGGTCGCGCACGTCGACGTGGCGCGCGGACGCTGGGAGGAGATGCCCGGTCGTTCCGACCGGGAGCCCGGCGTCGCGCTCGCCGACCGGCTGGCCGGCGTGCTGCCGCCCGACGTCGTCGTGCACCGGGCGGTCGAGGCCCCCGAAGGGTTCGACGCGCGGTTCTCCGCGCTGCACCGCCGCTACGCCTATCGGGTGGCCGACCGTCCGGACCTGCGCGACCCCCTGCGCCGGGACTGGGTGCTCTGGCACCGCCGCCGGCTCGACGTCGAGGCGATGCACCGGGCGATGCAGCCGCTCGTCGGGCTGCACGACTTCGCCGCCTTCTGCAAGCCTCGCGAGGGCGCCACGACCATCCGCGAGCTCACCCACCTGTCGTGGGAGCGCCCCGCGGACGGGCCCGACGCCGGGCTCGTCGTCGCGACCGTGCAGGCCGACGCGTTCTGCCACTCGATGGTGCGCGCGCTGGTCGGCATGTCGCTGGCCGTGGGGGAGGGGCGCCGTGGCCCGGACGATCCCGCCGCGGTGCTGGCGGGCCGGTCCCGCTCGGCGGCGGCCGGTGTCGTCGCCGCACGGGGGCTGACCCTCGAGAGCGTCGCCTACCCGGACGACGACGAGCTCGCGGCGCGCGCCGAGCGCGTCCGCGCGAGGCGGGACCCGGGCGAGGTCGACGCCGGCTGACGCGCGGGGCTCCGGCCTACGGCTCCTCGACCCAGTGCACGGCGGCCTCCTCGGCGCTGGCGCCCGCGCCGTCGATGCCCGCGTCCTCGCCGTAGACGTCGTTCTCGCGGTCGCCGTCCTCCCCGGGGTCGGCGAAGGGGTCCTCCGCGAGCCGGCCGGCGCGGGTCGTGTCCGGGCGGTCCAGCGGGTCGCGCTCCCAGACGTCCGGCTGCTCCTCGGCGAGGCGCCGGTCCAGGGGCTCGCCGGCGGACTCCTCCCACGCCGTCTCGCCCCAGTGGTTCGAGCGCGACCGTTCCAGGGGGGAGTAGCCCTCGTCGAGGACGTCGTCGAGCTCGGGGTCGAGGAGCGTGTCCTCCTGAGGAAGCTGGTCCTCGTCGCCCTCGGCTCCGGTCTCGGGGTCAGGGGTGGTGCCGGGTGTCTCCTGGGTCATGTCACCACGGTGCACCCGCGGCGGTGGCGCTGCAACGAGGGGCGGCCGGCGCCGACCCGTTCCCGTCCCCGGCGCGGGCGTGACCGGCGTCGCTTTGACCCCCGCACCCGGCCCCGGCTAAACTGGCTCGTCGTTGTGCTATGCCTCCGGCGTCCCGCGTCGTCAGCGCGCCCACTCGCACCGACGATGCCCCGGCCAGGACGCCACCGGAGCACCCGCGCACAACACCTGACTCATCGGGCGCCGCTTCTCGCCCGACGACACCGAACATGAAAAGGTGACGCAACCGTGCGTACTTACACCCCCAAGCCCGGCGACGTCCAGCGCGACTGGTACGTCGTCGACGCGACCGACGTCGTCCTCGGCCGCCTGGCGAGCCAGGTCGCCACCCTCCTGCGCGGGAAGCACAAGCCGACCTTCGCCCCGCACGTCGACGGCGGTGACTTCGTCATCGTCATCAACGCGGACAAGGTCGCCCTGAGCGGCAACAAGCGGGAGACCAAGCTGGCCTACCGCCACTCCGGCTACCCGGGCGGTCTCCGCTCGGTCAACTACGGCGAGCTTCTCGAGAAGAACCCCGAGCGGGCCGTGGAGAAGGCCGTGCGCGGCATGCTCCCCAAGACGTCCCTCGGTCGCGACCAGCTGGGCAAGCTGAAGGTCTACCGCGGCGCGGAGCACCCGCACGCGGCGCAGCAGCCCAAGCAGTTCGAGATCACCCAGGTTTCGCAGCAGGCCTGAGCCGCTGCCGGATGCAAAGCGAAGGATTCACAGTGGCCGAGACCACCGTCGACACCGAGCTGGACGAGAACACGCCCAGCACCTACACCTCTGAGTCCGCCGCGCCCGTCGCGGACGGCGGCCAGTCCATCACCGCTCCCGGCGCGGCCGTCGGCCGCCGCAAGGAGGCCGTGGCGCGCGTGCGCCTCGTCCCCGGCACCGGGACGTGGAAGATCAACGGTCGCACCCTCGAGGACTACTTCCCGAACAAGGTGCACCAGCAGCTCGTGAACTCGCCGCTGAAGCTGGTCGAGGTCGAGGGCCGCTTCGACGTCATCGTCCGCATCACCGGCGGCGGCCCCTCGGGCCAGGCCGGCGCGGTGCGCCTGGGCATCGCCCGCGCGCTCAACGTGATCGACGCCGAGGCGAACCGCCCCGCGCTGAAGAAGGCCGGCTACCTCACGCGTGACCCGCGTGCGGTCGAGTCCAAGAAGGCCGGTCTCAAGAAGGCGCGCAAGGCGCCGCAGTACTCGAAGCGCTGATCGAGCGCTCCTTGCTCGAGGGCGCTGCCCTCGGGCGTCGACAGGAGCGTCAGCGCCACGGACGGCCCCGTCGGAACTCTTCCGGCGGGGCCGTCCGCACGTCCGGCTACGATCGGTGCGGCGTCCGCAGGGGCGTCGTGGGGTGTGCGTGCGGATCCACCGCCGCGCCCGGAGGAGGAGACATCGTGCGACTGTTCGGCACCGACGGGGTCCGTGGGCTGGCCAACCGGGACGTCACCGCGGACCTGGCCCTCGGGCTCGGCAGCGCGGCGGCCCACGTGCTCGGCACGTCGGGCGACTTCGCCGGGCACCGCCCGCGCGCCGTCGTCGGGCGCGACCCGCGCGCGTCCGGGGAGTTCCTGTCCGCCGCGGTCGGCGCGGGCCTCGCGAGCTCCGGCGTGGACGTGGTCAACCTGGGCGTGCTGCCCACCCCGGCGCTGGCCCACCTCGTGGGGGCGATGGACATGGACCTCGGCGTCATGATCTCCGCGTCCCACAACGCGATGCCGGACAACGGCATCAAGTTCTTCGCGCGCGGCGGTTTCAAGCTGGCGGACCACGTCGAGGACCAGATCGAGGCACGCCTCGGCCAGGACTGGGAGCGGCCGATCGGCGCCGACGTCGGGCGCATGCGCTCCGACACCGGCATCGCCGCCCAGCAGTACGTGGAGCACCTCGTGGCGAGCATCGGCACGACGGCGGACGTCCGCCCGCTGGAGGGCCTGCGCATCGCCGTCGACGCCGCCAACGGCGCCGCGAGCCAGGTCGGCCCGGAGGCGCTGCGCGAGGCGGGGGCCGACGTCGTCGTCATCAACGCGAGCCCCGACGGCCGCAACATCAACGAGAAGGCCGGATCCACCCACCCGGAGCAGCTGCAGGCCGTCGTCGTAGCCGCGGAGGCCGACTTCGGTGTCGCGTTCGACGGCGACGCGGACCGCTGCCTCGCCGTCGACCACGGCGGCGTGCTGGTGGACGGCGACCAGATCCTCGGGATCCTCGCCCGCGGGCTCAAGGACGAGGGCCGGCTGCCGTCGGACACCCTGGTCGTCACCGTGATGAGCAACCTCGGCCTCCTGCTCGCGATGCGAGAGTCGGGCATCACCACGATCCAGACGGGCGTGGGCGACCGGTACGTGCTCGAGGAGATGCGGGCGCACGGTTACGGGCTCGGGGGCGAGCAGTCGGGCCACATCATCCTGGCCGACCACGCCACGACCGGCGACGGCGTCCTCACCGCGCTGCACCTCGCCGCGCGCGTGAAGGCGACCGGGCGTCGCCTGGCCGACCTCGCCTCCGACGTCCCGCGCCTGCCGCAGACGCTGGTCAACGTCAAGGGCGTGGACAAGGCCCGCGCGGCCGACGACGAGGGCGTGCGCGCCGCGATCGAGAGCGCGGAGACGCTCCTGGGGGAGACGGGTCGTGTGCTGCTCCGCCCGTCGGGCACCGAGCCCCTCGTGCGGGTCATGGTCGAGGCGGCGACGCAGACGCAGGCCGACGGTGTGGCGGACACGCTCGCCGCCGTCGTGCGCGACCGGCTGGCACTGTGACCGAGGGCGCGCCGGCCGCGCGCCCGGCGGCCGGCGTGGACGAGGCCCTGCGGGCCGCCGTCGTCGACCTGCTGGACCGGGCGGACGCGGCGGCGGGCGGGCCGGGCACCGGGCTCCTGCCGATCGTGCAGGCCGGTGCGCCGGTGCTGCGCGCCCCCGCGGCCCCCTACACCGGGCAGCTCGGCGACGCGCTGCCGCGGCTGCTCGACGCGATGCGCCGCACCATGCACGCCGCGCCGGGCGTGGGCCTCGCGGCGCCCCAGGTCGGGATCGCGCTGGCGATCGCCGTCGTCGAGGACGGCGGCGCCGGGGCCGACGACCCCCGGGAGCGGGCCCCGCTGCCGTACCGGGTGCTGCTCGACCCCGCGTACGAGCCGCTGCCCGGCCCGGACGGGGAGCCGGAGCGGGCGGCGTTCCACGAAGGCTGCCTGTCGGTGCACGGGTGGCAGGCCGTCGTCGCGCGGCACCGTCGCGTCCGGCTCACCGGCCGCGACGAGACCGGGGCGCCGATCGACGAGGTCCTCACCGGCTGGCCCGCTCGGATCGTCCAGCACGAGACGGACCACCTCGCGGGCGAGCTGTACCTCGACCACGCGCTGCTGCGGACGCTCACCTCGAACGAGAACCTCCTGCGCTACGGCCAGGTCGTGGACCCGGGGTTCGTGGACCTCGGGTGAACATTCGGCACTCAGGGTGGAACCGGGGGAATTCCCCATGCAGCCGGTGCCCTGGTTCTGCCTAGGCTGGTGCCGTGACGCCGCCCGGCGTCGTGCGACCGCCGGAGGCCCACCTCCCGGCCGACGAACCGAGGACCGACCTGGTGAACCTGTCGACGATGCTGGCACAGCTGGAGGGCTGGGTCCTCGACCTCGGCGCGTCCCTGTGGATCTACCCGGCCATGTACGTCTTCGCGACGATCGACGGCTTCTTCCCCCCGATTCCCAGCGAGTCCGTGGTCATCACCCTCACCGTGCTCGCCCACTCCGAGGGCGAGCCGTGGCTCCCCGGCGTCCTCGCCCTCGCCATCGCCGGCGCGTGGACGGGCGACCAGATCGCCTACCAGATCGGCCGCGCCGTCGGCACGGAGCGGTTCGCGTTCCTGCGCTCGGCCCGCGGTCGCAAGGCCGTCGACTGGGCGCGGCACGCCCTGGAGCACCGCGGGGCGTCGTTCATCCTCGCCGCGCGGTACGTGCCCATCGGGCGCGTGGCCGTCAACATGACCGCCGGCGCCGTGGGCTACCCGCGCCACCGGTTCATGCTCTACTCGGGCATCGCCGCCGTGACGTGGGGCATCTACTCGATGCTCATCGGCCTCGCCGCGGCCTCCTGGCTCGGGCACAACACGCTGCTCGCCATGGCCGTCGGCGTCGTGGCGGGCATCCTGCTCGGCGTCCTGGTCGACCAGGTGGTGCAGCGCGTCGCCGGTCCGCCCAGGGCGGAGCCGGTGCCCGCCGACGAGGACGAGGGCGACGAGGCCGACGCCGAGCCCACGAGCCGGGCGGCCTGACCGGCCTCAGAGCTTGCGCAGCCGCACCCGCTGGACGGAGTGGTCCGACCCCTTGGTGAGCACGAGGGTGGCGCGACCCCGGGTGGGGAGCACGTTGTGCTCCAGGTTCGGCGCGTTGATCGACTCCCAGATGGACAGCGCCCGCTCCGTCGCCTCGGCGTCGGACAGGTCCGCGTAGCGCCGGAAGTACGACTCCGGCCTGCTGAACGCCGTCCTGCGCAGCTGCAGGAAGCGCTCCACGTACCACTGCCGGATGTTGCGCGTGCGGGCGTCGACGTAGATCGAGAAGTCGAAGAAGTCGCTCACCGCCACGGTCGACTCGTCGATCGCCGACGGGCGCGCGGGCTGCAGCACGTTGAGACCCTCGACGATGAGCACGTCCGGCTTGCGCACCACGACCTCCTCGCCGGGCACGATGTCGTAGACGACGTGCGAGTACACCGGGGCACGCACCTCGGCCTGCCCCGCCTTCACGCGCGACAGGAAGCGGATGAGGGCCCTCCTGTCGTAGGACTCGGGGAAGCCCTTGCGGTCCATGATCCCGCGGCGCTGCAGCTCGGCGTTCGGGTACAGGAAGCCGTCGGTCGTGATCAGCTCGACGTGCGGGGTGTCGGGCCAGCGCGCCATCATCTCGCGCAGGATGCGCGCCGTCGTCGACTTGCCGACCGCGACGGACCCCGCGACGCCGATGACGTACGGGGTGCGCGGCGGCTCCTCGTGCAGGAACGTCGACGTGGCGCGGTGCAGGCCCGCGCTCGCGGCCACGTACAGGTTGAGCAGTCGTGACAGCGGGCGGAAGACGGCGTCCACCTCGGCGAGGTCGATCGGGTCGCCCAGGCCGCGCAGCCGCTCGACGTCGGCGTCCGTCAGCGGCAGCGGGGTCGACGCCGACAGGCGGCTCCATGCCGCGCGGTCGAGGTCGACGTACGGGGACGCCGGAGCGAGCCGGGTGAGGTGCTCGCCCAACGGCTGGGGGGCCGTGCCGGGGGCAGGGCTGGGCGTCGTGCCGGGTGCGGTGTCGGGGGACTGCGGTGCCACCTGCACGATTCTGCCCGAGGCCGGGCGGGGAACGACAACCGCGGGTGTCGTCGACGGCGCGTGGCTCACGCCGGCCACGGATCGACGACGTCGCCGAGCCGGTCCGCGAGGCGCAGGGCGTCCCGCGGGGCGTGGGCGTGGCCGTCGTTGTCGAAGTACGCCACGACGTCCTGGCCGGCGTCCGCCCGCCGCCGTATCCAGGCCGCCCACGCGTCGAGGCGTGCGTCGTCGTAACGGCTCGCGTACAGGGTAGTCGGACCGTGCAGCCGGAGGTAGGCGAGGCCCGCCGTGGGGTGGTCGAGGAGCGGCCATCGCCCGGCGCCGTCCGAGGCGACGAGCGCGACGTCGTGGTCGCGCAGCTGCCGGAGCGCCTCGGGGTCCTCGAACGACGCGTGGCGCGGCTCCAGGGCGTGCCGCAGGGGGCGGCACGTGCCCGCCTCGGTCCAGGCCTCCGCCCGGAGCCGGTCGTCGTGGTCCGCGGCCAGGCGCGCGGCGTCCGTCGTCGTGCGGGGCAGCGCGTCGAGAAAGGCCGCGAGCACCTCGGCGTCGAACTCGGCGCGCTCCGGGAGCTGCCACAGGACCGGCCCGAGCCGGTCGCCGAGGGCGAGGAGGCCGCTCGCGACGAAGTTCGCCAGGGCCGTGCGAGGGTCGCGGAGGCGCTTGAGGTGGGTGACGTAGCGGCTGCCCTTGACCGCGAACGTGAAGCCCTGCGGCACCGAGTCCCGCCAGCGCAGGAAGGATGCGGGCTGCTGGAGCCCGTAGAAGGTGCCGTTGAGCTCGAGCGTCGAGAACCGCCCCGCGGCGTAGGTCAGCTCGTCGGCGCGACGGGTGCCGGCCGGGTAGAAGTCCCCGCGCCAATGGCGGTACTGCCACCCCGACAGACCGACGCGGACGCTGACCACGGCGCGAGCCTACGAGCGTGCCGACATGGTCGCCGTCCGGGGCGGCCGTGGTGGCGCGCCCCGTCGCGGGAGGGCAGGAGGCATGATCGGCGCATGGAGCTGGGTGAGCTGTCGGACGAGCTGGAGATCATCTCGCGGGTGTACGAGCGCCGCTTCGGCGTCCCGCGCACCGACGACTGGCTCGTCCTGAAGCTGCACGAGGAGGTCGGGGAGCTCACGCAGGCGTACCTCGCGCGGTCGGGTCGCTCGCGGGACCGGGGCGTGGGCGAGGAGGCGGTGGACGCCGCGTTCCGGGCCGAGCTCGCGGACGTGCTCGCGCAGGTGCTGCTCGTCGCGCGGCGGTTCGACGTCGACCTCGAGGCGGAGATCGAGCGCAAGTGGTTCCGGTGGCGGCACCTCGTGGAGCCGGCGGACGAGGCAGGGGTCCGCCCGGAGGGGTGACGCCTGGCCCCTTGTCGTCCTAGAGGCCCGACGCCGCCTCCTCGACCCGGTCGAGCCACTCGCCCACGAGGGCGTCGAACAGCGCGGGCTGCTCGATCTGCAGGTTGTGGCCGGCGCGGTCCAGCACGGCGAACGTCGCGCGCGGGTAGTGCTCGAGGACCCGCCAGGCGTCGCGGTAGCCGGTCGAGGAGTCCTGGCGGCCGGTGAGGAACAGCGTGGGGCCGCCGTAGGGCCGCGGCTCGACCGCGAAGGTGCCGGCGTAGCGCTCACCGACCCGCGCGACCGTCGCAGGGTCCGCGGCGTCGAGCCCGGGCGTCACCTCGGCCTCGGTGCGCCGCCACGTCTCGCACGTCTGCACGACGCCGACGTCGTCGGCGGCCAGGGCCGCCGCGCCGACCTCCCGCAGCAGCGCGTCGTCGCGGACCAGCACGTGGTGCGGCGGGACGTCGCGCCGGTCGTGCTCCGGGACGATCAGGGGGCACAGGAGGGCGAGCCCGTGGACGCGGTCCGGTTCCACGGCGACCAGCCCGCGCGCGAGGTAGCCGCCGAACGACTCGCCCACGAGGACGTACGGCCCGGGCACGAGCCGGTCGACCGCCTCCCGCACGACCGCGAGCACGTCGTCCGTGCTCGCCACGCCCGACGGCGGGCTCGCGCCCATCCCCGGGAGGTCCAGGTAGACCCGCCGCCAGCCCGGGCGGTCGGCGAGGGCGGCCTCGAAGGGCGTCAGCATGAGGCGGTGGTCCACGGGGAACCCGTGCAGCAGCACCATGGTGGGGGTCCCGGGCGCCGCCGGAGCGCCGCGTTCGACGTGATGGAGCGGGGCTGCGAGGTGGTCGGGCATGGCGCGCACGCTAGGTCACGGCACCGACACCACCGACCTGACGGTCGACGGACCTAGGCTGAGGGCCATGATCATCGGCGTGGGCATCGACGTGGTGGACGTCGCCCGGTTCATGGCGACGGTGGAGCGGGTGCCGCGCCTGCGCGAGAAGCTCTTCACCGAGGCCGAGCGGGACCTGCCGGCGTCGTCCCTCGCGGCGCGCTTCGCGGCCAAGGAGGCCATCGCCAAGGCCCTGGGCGCCCCCGGGAACATGCACTGGCACGACGCGACCGTGCACCGCACCGTCGGCGGTCCGCCCGAGGTCGAGCTCCGCGGCACGGTCCAGGCCCGCGCCGACGAGCTGGGCGTCAAGGCGTGGCACCTGTCCATCTCCCACGACGCCGGCATCGCGTCCGCCATGGTGGTCGCGGAGGGCTGACGACGGTCAGGCGGCGGACCGCCACCAGTCGAGCGCGACCGGGAGCGCGGTGAGCACGCTGACGTGGCCGTCGCGCGGGCGCAGCCACAGCTCCGCGGCGGGCAGGGCGTCGACCAGCAGGGCGGCGTGGTGCCGCGGCACGACCCGGTCGGCGCCGCCCTGCACGACCAGGGTCGGGGGCGCGACGTCGCCCAGCCCGACGCCCCACGGCCGCACGAACGCGAGGTCGTCGTCGACCTGCCCGCCGGGCCACGCCTGGCCGGACCGCGAGGCGTCGGCGCCGAGCGAGGCCCACGTCCCCGCGAGCGCCGCGTAGTCGTCCGCCGTGAAGCTCGACTCGTCGAACTCCGCCGTCTCCGCGTGCCGGGCGCGGGCCTCCCGGCCGTGGAGTGCCGAGCGCAGGCCGCCGTCGTCGGCCATCCCGGCGAACCAGAGGTCGTCGTGACCGCGGCCGGGGTAGGGCGCGACGCCCGCGAGGGTCACCGCGCCCGACACCAGGTCGGGCCGGAGCGCGGCGAGGGCCAGGGCGTGCGGGCCGCCGCCCGAGGCGCCGACGGCGAGGCACCGGGCCACGCCGAGGGCGTCCAGGGCGTGCGCCACGTCCGACGCGGCGTCCGCCACGGTGCGCCCGGGACGAGGGGTGGACCCGCCGTACCCGGCACGGGCCGCGGAGACCACCCGCAGCCCGCGCGCCCGGGCGGCCTCGGCGACCGGGGGCAGCAGCTCGCCGGACTGGGGCGAGCCGTGGTGCCAGACGACCGCGTCGGCGGACGGAGGGCCGTCGTCGTGCACGACGAGACGTCGACCGTCCGGGAGGCCCAGCTCGTGCCGCGAGCCCATCGTTCAGTCCTGCAGGGCGGGGATGACCTGCCGCTGGAAGAGCTCGATCTGGTCGCGGTCGCCCGCGGCGTTCGGGAAGTACGTGATGGCGTACGTCATGCCGAGGTCGCGCAGGGCCGAGAGCTTCTCGACGACCTGCTCGGGCGTGCCCACCAGGGGGCTGTTGCGCCAGTTCGCGATCTCCTGCTCACCGCGCTCGCCGGGGGCGTGCTTGCGGAAGTGCGACTCGATCCAGGCGAACCGGTCGTCCACCTCCGCCTGGTTCTCCCCGATGACCACGTTGTAGTCGGACGAGCGGGTGATCTCCCCGAAGTCGCGGCCCAGGTCGCGGCAGTGCTGCTCCAGGATCGACGACTTGTGCGCGAACGTCTCGGGGTCGCCCGCGAAGTTCGTGTACTGCGCGAACCGCGCGGCGATCCGCAGCGTCTTCTTCTCGCCGCCGCCCGCCACCCACAGCGGGATGCTCGGCACCTCGGCGCCGCCGTCGCCCACCGGGAGCTGCTGCAGCGGCTGCGGGTAGCAGAGCGCGCCGTCCACCTGGTAGCGCTCGCCGTCGAACGTGCCGGACGACCCGGTGCGCCACATCTGGGTGATGATCTGCAGGCCCTCGTCCAGGGCGCGCAGGCGCTCGCCCGCGCGGGGGAAGCCGTACCCGTACGCGCGCCACTCGTGCTCGTACCAGCCGGCGCCGATGCCGAGCTGCGTGCGTCCGCCGGAGATCGCGTCCACCGTGGAGGCGACCTTCGCCAGGTAGGCGGGGTTGCGGTACGACATGCACGTGCACATCTGGCCCAGCTTGACGCGCTGGGACGCCGCCGCGAACGCCGCCATCAGCGTCCACGCCTCGTGCGTCGCCTCGGTGCTGGGGACCGGGACGGTGTGGAAGTGGTCGTACACCCAGACCGAGTCCCAGGCCCAGGGGCCGCCGGGGATCGGCTCGCCCGCCGCGGCGTTGTCGGCGTAGTGGAGCAGGGACAGCATGGTCTCCCAGTGCTGCTCCGGGGGGACGTCGGTGAGCGAGTGGCGCCAGCCCTGCGGGATGAAGAGTCCGAATCGCATGGGCTCGAGCCTATGCCCGGACCTGCGGCGACGCTGCGGGGCGCGACGACGCGCGGCAGGATGCGTCCCATGATCTCCGCCTGGTCCGCCGCCGACGTCCGTGCCGCCGAGGAGCCGCTCCTCGCGGCGGGGACGCCCTTGATGGAGCGGGCGTCGTTCGCGCTCGCGACGCACGTGCTCCGCGACGTCGCCGCCCGCCGGGGGCCGGTGCGGGGCGCGCGGGTCGTGGTGCTCGCGGGGGCGGGCAACAACGGCGGCGACGCGCTGCACGCGGGCGCGGTGCTGGCGCGGCGCGGGCTCGCGGTGACGGCGGTGCTGGTCGCCGAGAAGTTCCATGCGGAGGGCCGCGCGGCGCTGGAGCGTGCGGGCGGGCGGGTCGTGGAGCTCTTCGCCGCGCCCGAGGGACTCGACGCGGTGGCCGACGACGCCGCCCGCGCCGACGTCGTGCTCGACGGCCTCGTCGGCATCGGCGCGCGCGGCCCCCTGCGCGGCCTCGCCCAGGAGGTCGTGAGCGGGCTCTCGGCCCGCATCGACCGGCGTGTCGGGGCCGATGGCCCGCTCACGGCGTCGGGGCCGGGGCGGCCGTGGGTGGTGGCGGTGGACGCGTCGTCGGGCATCGGGGTGGACGACGGCGCGGTGCCCGGCCCGGTGCTGCCGGCCGACCGCACGGTGACGTTCGGCGCGGCCAAGCCCGGGCTGCTGCTCCCGCCGGCGTCGGGGCTCGCGGGCGAGGTGAGCGTCGCCGACATCGGCCTCGACCTCGCCGGCAGGCCGGCCGTGCGTCAGCTGGAGCCGGCCGACGTCGCCGCGTCGTGGCCGGTGCCCGGGCCCGCAGACCACAAGTACACGCGCGGCGTGGTCGGCGTCGTCGCGGGCACGGCGACGTATCCCGGGGCGGCGGTGCTCACCACCACGGCCGCCGTGCGGAGCGGGGCCGGGATGGTGCGGTACCGGGGGTCGGCCGCGGTGGGCGGACGCGTGCTCGACGCCCGCCCGGAGGTCGTCACCGCGCCAGGCCGGGTGCAGTCGTGGGTGGTGGGGCCGGGCGTCCCCGGCGGGCCGGAGGCCGCGCACGAGGGGGAGGGCGACGGCCTGGACGACGGCCAGCACGAGCGCGGCCGGGCAGGGCTCGCCGCGGCGGCCGGCAAGCTCGCCGGGACCGCGGGCGGCCCCGTGCCGGCGGTCGTCGACGCCGGCGGGCTGGGGCTGCTCGACGGTCGCGTCCCGGCGTGGTTCGTGCTCACCCCGCACGCGGGCGAGCTGACGGCGCTGCTGCGCTCGCGGGGCGAGGACGTGCGCCGCCAGGACGTCGAGGCCGAGCCGCTGCGCTGGGCGCGGCGGGCGCACGAGCTCACCGGCGCGACGGTGCTGCTCAAGGGCGGCGTGACCGTCGTCGTCGGGACGGGCGCGGCGTACGCGCAGGCCGACGGGCCGGGCTGGCTCGCCACCGCGGGCGCGGGGGACGTGCTTGCCGGCATCCTCGGCGCGATGCTCGCCGCCCGGTCGCGCGACGTCGTCGCGGACCCGGCGCTCGCGGCCGAGGTCGCCGCCGCGGCGGCGCTGGTGCACGGCCGCGCCGCCCGCCGCGCGAACCCGGGCGGTCCCGTGGCGGCCCTCGACGTCGCGGCCGCGGTGCCCGGCGAGGTCGCCGCGCTGCTGTCCGAGGTCTGACGACGGTCGGACGCTGCCTGACCAGGGCCGCCCGTCGGCGGGTCGTACTACCGCGCGGAGTCCTGGACTACCTCGCCGTGCTGGGTACTACCTCGCCCTGCTGGGTACTACCGCGGCAGGGACTTCTCGACGAGGTCGACGATCTCGGGGGAGTCGGGGACGGTCTGCGGGGAGAACCGGTGCACGTCGCCGCCGGGCAGCACGACGAACTTCTCGAAGTTCCAGCGGATGCGGCCGTCGTGCCCGCCGTCGTCGGCCGTCTTCTTCAGCTCCGCGTACAGCGGGTGCGTGTGCCGGCCGTTCACGCGGACCTTGGAGACCACGGGGAACGTGACGCCGTAGGTGGTGGAGCAGAACTCGGCGATCTTCTCGTCGGTGGAGAGCTCCTGGAGGAACTGGTTGGACGGGAAGCCGATCACGGTGAACCCGCGGTCGCCGTACGTCTTCTGCAGCTGCTCCAGCGCCTCGTACTGCGGGGTGAGGCCGCACCGCGAGGCGACGTTGACCACCAGCACGACGTCGTCGCAGTGCTCCGCGAGGGTCGTCGTCGTGCCGTCCATGCGCTCGAACGGGATGTCGTAGAGGCTCATGCGGCCATCATGCCGCGCGCGACAATGGTCCGGTGCCACCCGGTCCGCGCAAGCACGTCCCGCCCCTGCCCGTGCGGGACGGCCTCAACCCGACGCGCCTGGTGCTGCCCCACGACGCGGCCGCCGTCGCCCGGTACGCGACGGCGGCGCAGTACCTCCTGGAGCGGTTCGGCCATGACGTCGGTGACGCCGCCCGGCTGCGGGAGAAGCTCGCCGCGGGCGAGGTCGTCACGGGCGCGGGCGCCGTCGTCGACGACGCGACGCCGTACGAGCCGCGGGGCTTCCTCTACCTCTACCGCGACCCGCCCGCCGACGAGCCGGAGGTGCCCGCGCTCGCGGACCTGGACGTCCTGCACCGTGACGACGACCTGCTGGTCGTGGACAAGCCGCACCTCGTCGCGACGATGCCGCGCGGGCGGTGGGTGACCCGCACGGTGCTCGTGCACCTGCGCGCGACGCTCGACCTGCCCGAGCTGGTGCCCGCCCACCGGCTCGACCGCCCCACCGCCGGCGTGCTCGTGCTCACCGTGCGGCCCGAGGTGCGCGGCGCGTACCAGACGGCATTCCAGGACCGAGCGGTGCGCAAGGTCTACGAGGCGGTCGCCCCGCTGCCGGCGCCGGGCTCGGGCCTGGACCGGGAGGGCACGACGACGGTGCGCTCGCGCATCGTCAAGCACCGCGGCGTCGTGCGCGCCCAGGAGGAGCCGGGGGAGCCGAACGCGGAGTCGCGGGTGACGCTCGTCGCGCGGGACGAGGCCCGCGGCCTCGGGCTCTACCGGCTCGAGCCGCACACCGGCAAGACGCACCAGCTCCGCCTGCACATGGCGTCCCTCGGACTGCCTCTGCTGCACGACCCGTTCTGGCCGGTGCTGCGCGAGGACGCGCCCGACGACCCGGACCGCCCGCTCCAGCTGCTCGCCCGCTCGCTCGCGTTCGTCGACCCGCTCAGCGGCGACCCCCGCGAGTTCCGCTCCCGGCGGCGTCTCGCCGCGTGGCCCGGCGGCGGGGGCAGGGGCGACGGCGGCACGGGCGGCGGCCGGGGCGACGGCGCGCGGTGAGAGAATCGATGACCGTGAGCACCGAGGTCCCCTCCGACAGCACACCCGCCGCGCCGGCCGACCTGCCCTTCCCCGACGACGCGCTGGCGCGTGCGGTCGTCGACCTGTCCGCCGTGCGCGACAACGTGCGCGCGCTGGCGGGCCACGCCCCGGGCGCGGCGGTGATGGCCGTGGTGAAGGCGGACGGGTACGGGCACGGGATGCTGCCCGTGGCGCGGGCGGCGCTCGCGGGCGGCGCGACCTGGCTCGGCACGGCGGTACCCGCCGAGGCGCTCGCACTGCGCGCCGGCGGCGTCACGACCGCGGACGCCCGGGTGCTCACCTGGCTCGCGACGCCGGGGGCGCCGTTCGACCGGCTCGTCGCGGCGGGCGTGGACGTCGGCGTCGCGGCGCCGTGGGCGCTCGACGAGGTGGCCGCGGGCGCGCGGGCCGCCGGCGAGCCCGCCCGCGTGCATCTCAAGGTCGACACCGGCCTCGGCCGCAGCGGGATCGTGCCCGCCGACCTGCCGGACGTCGTGCGCCGGGCGGCCGCGCTCGAGGCCGAGGGCGTGCTGCGGGTGGTGGGCGTGATGTCGCACCTGGCGTGCGCCGACGAGCCCGGGCACCCGTCGATCGCCCTCCAGGCGGCGGAGTTCGACGCCGCGGTGGCCGTCGTCGAGGCCTCCGGCGCGTCGCTGGAGGTGCGGCACCTCGCGAACTCGGCCGCCGTGCTCACCGACCCCCGGCTGCACTACGACCTCGTGCGGCCCGGCATCGCCGTCTACGGGCACTCGCCGGTGCCGCAGCTCGGCGCGCCCGGCGACTACGGGCTGCGCGGCGCGATGACGCTGCAGGCGCGGCTCGCCACCGTCAAGGACGTGCCGGCCGGCCACGGCGTGTCCTACGGGCACCACTACACGACGCCGCGCGACACCCGCCTGGGCGTGGTGCCGCTCGGGTACGCGGACGGCATCCAGCGGCACGCGTCGGGCGGCGGCCTCGGCGTCGGCGGCCCGGTCGGCGTCGGGAGCGGCGCGTCCGCCCGGGTGCTGCGCGTGGCCGGGCGGGTGTGCATGGACCAGTTCGTGCTCGACCTCGGGCCGGACGCCACCGAGCGCGAGGGCGACGTCGTCACCCTCTTCGGGGAGTCGGACGGCGTGGAGCACGGCGCCGCGGCGGGCGCCGTCACGGCCGGCACGGTGCCGAACGCCGAGGACTGGGCCCGCGCGGCGGGCACCATCAGCTACGAGATCGTCACGGGCATCGGGGCGCGCGCGGTGCGCGTGTACACGGGCCTCGCCATGAAGGCCGACACGGAGACCTGGAAGGAAGTGCAGCGGTGAGCGACGTCGTGGTGCGGACGGAGACGGACCTGCCGGACGCGGAGTCCACGCGGGCGCTGGGGGCGGCCCTGGCCGGGGTGCTCCGGGCGGGGGACCTGGTGATCCTCACGGGGGACCTGGGGGCGGGCAAGACGACGCTCACCCAGGGCCTGGGTGCCGCGCTGGGCATCCGGGGCCAGGTGGCGTCGCCCACGTTCATCGTGGCGCGCGAGCACCCCCCGCTGCCCCGCGAGGACGGCACGCGCGGTCCCGCCCTCGTGCACGTGGACGCCTACCGGCTCGGAGGCCTGGGGGAGCTGGACGCGCTGGACCTGGACTCGTCCCTCGAGGAGTCGGTCACCGTCGTCGAGTGGGGCCGCGGGCTGGCCGAGGCGCTCACCGACGACCGCCTGGAGATCGACCTGGAGCGCCCGCGCGGCACGGCCGCCGGCGCGCCCGACGACGGGGCCGACGACGAGGCCGACCCCGGCGCCGGGACCCGCCACGCGACGCTGCGCGGCGTCGGCCCCCGCTGGGCCGGCGTCGACCTGGCCGCCCTCACCGCCCGCTGACCCGTCAAGGAATCGAGCGTGCGGAATTGATCCTCAGGCGCCCTGTGTGAGGATCAAACCAGCACGGACGATGCGTCGCCCCGTCCGGCCGGTGGGAAACGTAGGCTGAGGCCGTGGCCGTTCTCGCACTGGATACCTCCGCAGCCGTCGCCGTCGCGCTCGTCGACCCCGGCGGCGCCCGGCTCGCCGCGCGCTCGGCCGACGAGCGACGCCGGCACGCCGAGTCGCTGGCCCCGCTCGTCGACGCGGTGCTCGCCGACGCCGGCCTGGACCGCACGGACCTCACGGCCGTCGCCGTGGGCACCGGGCCCGCACCGTTCACCGGCCTGCGCGTGGGGCTCGTGACCGCGCGCACCCTGGCGCTCGCGCTCGGGATCGACGTGCTCGGCGTGCCGAGCGTGGACGCGGTCGCGGTGCAGGCGGTCGCCGACCTCGGACTGACGCCGGGCGACGAGGTGCTCGTCGCGACCGACGCCCGCCGCAAGGAGGTCTACTGGGCGCACTACCGCGTCGTCGCGCACGAGGGGCCGCACGGCGTCCCCGTCGTCGAGACCCTGGCCGGTCCGGGAGTGGACAAGGCCGCCGACGTCGCCGCGCGGCTCGCGGACGCGCCCGCCGACGGCGGCCGCCTGGTCGTCGTGGGGGAGGGCGCCACCCTGTACCCGGAGCACCTGCCCGCCGACGAGGACGCCCCGCTCGTCCCGGACGCCGCGGTCCTGGCGCGGCTCGCGCTCGCCCGCCGTGCCGCCGGCGAGGAGCTGCCGACGGAGCCGCTGTACCTGCGCCGGCCCGACGTGCAGGAGCCGGCGCCGGCGCGCCTCGTCCCCGCCACCGGGAGCCCGGCATGACCACCGAGCAGCCGACCACCGAGCCGGCCTCCGAGCCGCCGACCACCGAGCCGGTCGCCGCCGCGCCCGAGCGCCCCGCCCCGGACCTGCCGCGCACGGTGCAGCACGTGTACGAGCCGTCGTGCCGGCTGCGCCCGCTGGCCAGCGCGGACTTCGACCGGGTGCTCCAGCTCGAGCGGGTGCTGTTCGGCGCCGGGGCGTGGACGTACGGGATGCTCGCCGACGAGCTGGCCGCACTCGGACGCTGGTACGTCGTGGCCGAGCCCGCCGGCCCGGACGCCGTCGCGGTGTACGGGATCGGCCCGAAGCCCGTCGTCGGGTACGCCGGTCTCTGGTTCGACGGCGACGTCGCGCAGGTCATGACGATCGGCGTGGACCCGCACTACCAGCGGCACGGCGTGGGGCGCGCCCTGCTGGAGGCGCTCGTGGGTCGGGCGCGCAAGCTCAAGGCGGAGGCGGTCCTGCTCGAGGTGCGGGTCGACAACGAGCCCGCCCTCGCGCTGTACGAACGGCACGGCTTCGAGCGGATCGGGCTGCGCAGGCGGTACTACCAGCCGGAGGACAAGGACGCCTTCACGATGCGGCTCGACCTGCGCGACGACCACGCGCGGCAGGGGACGGCGTCGTGACCCGCGAGGACTCGCCGCGCTCGCGGGTGCTGGTGTCGGTCGCGGAGCTCGCGGCCGACCTGCGGCTGAGCGCCGGGCCCGACCCGGCCGACGGCGCGCCGGTGCTGCTCGACGTCCGCTGGGCGCTCGGCATGACCGACGGCCGGGAGCGCTACCTCGGGGGGCACCTGCCCGACGCCGTGTACGTGGACCTGGAGTCCGAGCTGGCCGCGGAGGCGTCGGCGGAGGAGGGTCGGCACCCGCTGCCCTCGGCGTCGTCGTTCCAGCGCAGCGCGCGGGCCTGGGGGCTGCGGAGCTCCTCGCGCGTCGTCGTGTACGACACCGTGGGCGGCACGTCCGCGGCGCGGGCGTGGTGGCTGCTGCGGTACTTCGGCGTCGACGACGTGCGCATCCTCGACGGAGGCCTGCCCGCCTGGGTCCGGGCGGGGTACGCACTGGAGAGCGGTGAGGTCGTGCACGCGCCGGGCGACCTGGTGGCCCGTCCGGGACACCTGCCCGTGCTGGACGCCGACGACGCGGCGGACCTGGCCGAGAGCGGCACCCTGCTCGACGCGCGGGCCGCCGAGCGGTACCGGGGCGAGAGCGAGCCCGTGGACCCGCGCGCGGGCCACGTGCCCGGTGCCGTGAGCGCCCCGACCACGGAGAACCTGCGCGAGGACGGCGCGTTCCTCGACGAGGAGTCGCTCCAGGGCCGGTTCGCGGACCTCGGCCTGAGCGCGCCCGGCGACGGGCCGGAGGACGCCGCCGACGACGCGGTGCTCGCCGTCGGCGTCTACTGCGGGTCGGGTGTCACGGCGTCGCACGAGATCGCCGCGCTGGCGTGCGCGGGCATCCCGGCGGCCCTGTACCCGGGGTCCTGGTCGCAGTGGTCGAACGACCCGTCGCGGCCGGCGGTCACGGGCGACCGGCCCTAGCGCACCTCGTTCCCCTGGTGGTCCCCGGGAGTCGTGCTAGCGTCGCGTGTATACCGATCTGTATACACGGGAGGTCGATCGATGAGCACGCCCGAGACGATGCGCGCGGTACGGATGCACCGGCACGGGGGCCCGGAGGTCCTCCAGGTGACGGAGGTCGCCGTCCCGGCGCCCGGGCCGGGGGAGGCGCTGGTGCGCGTGGCCGCGGTGGCGCTGAACAACACCGACCTGTGGACCCGGGAGGGGGCCTACGGCAGGCCGGGCGACCCGGCCGCGCTGTCCGGCTGGCGCGGCCCCGTCGCCTTCCCGCGGACCCAGGGCGCGGACGTCGCGGGGCAGGTCGTGGCCGTCGGCGCCGGCGCGGACGCGGGCCTCGTCGGGCGCCGGGTCGTGATCGACCCGGCGAGCTACGACGGCGACGGCCCGGACGCCCACCCGGTGGGCCTCATGGGCAGCGAGCGGGACGGCGGGTACGCCCGGTACGTGACGGCGCCCGCCGACCAGGTGCACGACATGACGGGGTCGCCCCTCACGGACGACCAGCTCGCGACCCTGCCCACCGCCTACGGCACCGCGCTCGGCATGATCGAGCGGGGCGGGCTGCGGGAGGGCGAGACCGCCCTCGTCTCGGGGGCGTCGGGCGGCGTCGGCCTGGCGCTCGTCCAGCTCGCCCGCGCCCGCGGGGCGCGCGTGCTGGCGATCTCCAGCGGCGACAAGATCGCCGCCGTGCGCGACGCCGGCGCCGACGTCGTCGTGGACCGGGCGCACGACGTCGTCGGGCAGGTCCGGTCCGCGGCCCCGGACGGCGTCGACGTCGTGCTCGACGTGGTCGCCGGCGACCTGCTGGGCGACGGGCTCCCGCTGCTGCGCGAAGGCGGGCGGTGGGTCGTCGCGGGGGCGCTCGGCGGGCACGAGGTGACCTTCGACGTCCGTCGCCTGTACCTCCACAACGCGCAGGTCGTCGGGTCGTCGATGCACACGCGCGCGCACTTCGACCTGCTGATGGACCTGGCTCGCCGCGGCGAGGTCGAGCCCGTGGTCGCGGCGACGTTCCCGCTGGAGGACGCGGCCCGGGCGCAGGAGGAGCTCGCCCGCCGGGCGCACGTCGGGAAGCTCGTGCTGCGGCCCTAGGCGGCGACCGCCCCTCGTCGTCGACGCCGGCGACGACGACGGCCCGGCCCCCTCGGGGGACCGGGCCGTGCGTCGTGAGGCGCGGGTCAGAGGACCTGCGCGACCTCGTCGAAGGACAGGCGCGGGCCGCGCGGGTAGGGCGAGCCCTCGCCCTCGGCGTGGCCGACGTTGATGACGAGGAACGACTTCCAGCCGGACTCGGCGAAGAACTCGGCGTCGACGCCGTCGAAGTCCATGCCGTTCATCGGGCCGGCTGCGAGGCCGGCGGCCCGCAGGCCCACGATGAGGTACCCGGCCTGGATGAGGGCGTTGTTGCGAGCCATCTGCTCGCGGACCTCTGCGGCGGGCTCCAGCTGCTCCTTCATGCCCGGGTAGGCGGGGAAGAGGGTGTCGAGGTGCTGGTGGAAGGCCGGGTCCGCGGCCAGCACCAGGGAGACCGGCGCGCCGGCGACGCGGTCCTTGTTGCCGTCGCCCATGTGGGTCACGAGGCGCTGGCGGGCGTCGCCGGAGCGCACGACCAGCACGCGCAGCGGCAGCGTGTTCATCGCCGTCGGCCCGAACTTCGCCAGGTCCCAGGCGGAGGTGAGCTGCTCGTCGGTGACGGGCTCGGCGGTGAAGAGCGAGGTCGTGCGGGCGGAGCGGAACAGGAGGTCCGCCACGTCGTCGCCGACGGCGAGGGACGTGGACGGGGGCGTCAGGGTCTCGGTCATGGTTGCCGGAACACATAGATGCAGACGCATGATTCCGGATGCAGCCGTGACGTGCCCCACAGCGCTCCAGGTCACAGCGCCGCGAGGGGGTCGAAGTCGAACCCGTCGGCGCGCGCGAGGTACAGCCTCTGCTCCGCGTGGTTGCCGCGGAACCGGACCAGGCCGCGCGGCCCCTCGTACGCGAGCCCGTCGACGGAGCGGTCGGTCGCGGCGACCGCGGCGCTGCCCGCCCGCTCGACGATCGACCGCAGCGCGAGGATCCCCTCGTAGCAGGCCTCGGCGGCCGCGCCGATCGCGGGCGCGTGCAGCCCGTGGTGCGCCGTGTAGCGGCCCACGAGGTCGAGCGCCTCGCCGGTCGCGAGGCTGCGGAACCAGCCGCCGGCCGAGTACAGGTTCGCCGTCGCGCCGGCCCCGCTGCCCATGAGCATGTTCTCCTCCATGAGCGTGCTGAGCCGCACGACCCGCTCGTGCAGGCCCCGCCGGGCGAACAGGCGGTTGAACCGCACCCCGTTCTGCCCGACCATCAGCAGCAGCACGCCCTCGGCGCCCGAGCGCGCCACGTCGTCGAGCGTGGCGGCGAGCTGCGCGTCGCTCGCGCCCTGCTCGGGCAGGAAGCGCGCGCCCGCGAACCCGGCGCCGAGCGCGGCCAGCTGCGGCGCGAGAGCCGCGTACGTGCCACGGGGCCAGGCGTAGTCGTCCCCGACGACGAACCACCGGCGCGTGCCCGCCTCGGCCCGCAGCCGCTCGATCGCGGGGAAGAGCTGCGCCGACGGCACCTCCCCGGTGACGTAGAGCCCGGGGCGGGTCTCGGCGCCCTCGTACGCCGCGGGGTACACATAGGGCACGCGGCGCTGCACGAGCGGCACTACGGCGCGCCGCACCGCCGACGTGTGCCAGCCGGTGAGCGCGTGCAGGCGCCCGGCGTCGAGCGCGGCCCCGAGGCGCTGACGGAGCCTGGCGACCGGCTGGCCGGCGTCGAGCAGCTCGGCCCGCACCGGGCGCCCGAGGATGCCGCCCGCGGCGTTGAGCTCGGCGACCGCGAGCTCCGTGACGGCCTGGCACGAGGGGCCGTAGATCCCGCCCGGCCCCTGGAAGTGCAGCAGGACGCCGACGACGAAGTCCGACATGACGTCCCGTCCGCGCGAGGGGCCCTGGTCCGGGCCCCGGCCTGTGATGGCCGGTAGTGTACGAGGGCGAGGGAAGGCGGGTCAGCATGCGGACGTCGACGTGGTCGGAGAGCCCCACGGCGGGCCCCGACGGGGGTGCGTCCGGGGCGACGGCCGCGGCCGCGCTGCGGGGCTCCGTGGTGGCCGGGCGGCGCGCCGCGCGACGCGCGTCCGAGGCCCTCGCCCCCGCCGGCTGCACCGTCGACGAGTGGCTCGTGCTGGACGCGCTGCGGCGCCGGCCGGGCGCCATGATGTCCGAGCTGCGCGCCGCGACGGTCACGGACAAGGCGACCCTCGGCCGCCGCGTGGACGCGCTCGTCACCCGCGCGCTGGTGTACCGCGAGGTGGACGCCTTCGACCGTCGCGTGGTCCGCGTCCACCTGTCGTCCCGGGGGCAGGACGTGCTGTCAGGCCTCGACGCGCGGCTGGCGGAGGCGGAGCAGGGCGACCAGCCACGCGACCAGTAGCACCCCGGCGAGCACCAGGCCGTACGGCTCGAGGCCGACCGACGCGCCCGGCACCTCGGACAGGGCGGGCACGTGCTCGGCGGCCACCTGCAGCAGGGTCACCCCGCCGATGCCCACCGCGGCCGCCGCGGAGACGCCGGTGACCAGCACGTCGTAGCGCAGGCGGCCCCGCTCCGCGCCGACGCCCGCCTGGGCGTACGCGCGCCGGGCGGCCGAGCCCTGCAGGGAGTCGAGCAGCGACATCCCGGCGGCGAACAGCACCGCCAGCGGCAGCGGCGCGTACCACGGCACCTGACCCAGGGCGGTCGACGCCGTCATCGCGAGCAGGCCGATCTCCGTGGCGGTGTCGAAGCCGAGCCCGAACACGAGCCCCACGCCGTACATGCGCCCCGGCCGGTCGGTGGCCCACGTGAACCGGCGCAGCGCCCACGAGACCGGGCCGCCGACGGCGTCGAGGTCGTGGTGGTGGCCGTCGCCGTCCGCGCGCCGGCCGGCGCGCAGGGCGCGACGCAGCAGCAGGACGTTCACGACGGCGATCGTCAGCAGGAAGGTTCCCGACACGACCGGGCCCCACACGCCGGTGAACCGGCGCCAGGGCGACGACTCGTCCTCGAGCGCGGGCGCCAGCGCCTGCACGCCGACGGCGAGCAGCAGCGCGGCGCCCACGACCACCGTCGAGTGGCCGAGCGAGAACCACAGGCCCACCCCGCGCGCGTCGCGGCCCTCGCGCACGAGCCGCCGCGTCGTGTTGTCGATCGTGGCGATGTGGTCGGCGTCGAACGCGTGCCGCAGGCCGAAGCCGTACGCCGTGAGGGCCATGACGAGGGTGATCGCGCCGGAGCCACCGTCCAGCGCGAGGGTGGCGGCGAGGCCGCCGATCCCGACGACGTGCAGGGCGGCGACGACGAGGGCGGTGCGGGTCATGCGGGCTCCAGACGGACGAGGGGCGGTGCGGGCGGCGCCGCGACGGGGCGGGCCGGTACGGGATGAGACCGGTGCAACGGGCTGAGATGAGCGGCGGGCCCGAGCCAGCGGGTCAGGGTGCCGCCGCGCTCCAGGCGCAGCGTCACCGCGCCGTCGGGGCTGATCGCGGCCGGGTCGTCGGCAGGGTCGTCGGCAGGGTCGTCGGCAAGGTCGTCGTCAGGCGTGCGCCGGAGGTCGGTCACCGTGTCGATCACGCGCGCCCCGCCCAGCACCCCCGGCACGGGGCGGTCGCCGGCGGCGGCGACCTCCTCGACGAGCAGCGGCCCGTCGTCGTCGTGCGCGCGGGACCGCAGCACGACGCGGCCGCCGCGCTCGCCGTCGCGCCCCAGCACGACGGTCTCGCGCAGCCGCAGCCGCGCGCCCGGGCCGAGCACCGCGTCCGTCGACCGGGTCACGTCCGCGCCCGTGGACACGACGAACGGCAGGCCCTCCCAGTCGAGCCGCGCGCCGGCCCCGAGCCGCACCTCGGCGTCCCAGCGGCACGGCACGCCCTCGCCGTCGTACGCGACCGTGCCGCCGACGTCGGTGAGGGTGAGCGCGCAGCCGTCGGCGACGCGCACCTGCACGGTGACGTGGTCGCCGCCGAGCAGCACCGCGCCGGTCGCGACCAGCGCCACCTCCGCGTGCGTCGTCCCGCGCGCGACGGTCCGCGCCGCGAGCAGCCCGTCCCGGGTGCGGACGCGCACGGGGGCGCCCGGCACGGTGCCCGGCTCGACCTCGACGAGCGTGCGACGCTCAGTGCGCGTGGGCATGGGCCTCGTCGCCGTCCGCGTGGCTGTGCAGGACGCCCCCGCCGTCCTCGTCGGCGTGGAAGTGCGGCGCCATCGGGCCGGGGTCCTGCGCCACGTGCGCGCCGGCGCGGAACAGGTCGAGCACGCCGAGGAGCCACGCCCGCAGCTCCGCGACGGACGCCGGGTCCGTGCGCGACAGGGCGACGACGTCCCGGCCGTCGCGGGCGGCGGACGCGTCGGCGACCATCTGCCCGACGTCCACCCCGACGTGCGGCGCGAGGTCGGTCTTGTTGACCACGAGGAGGTCGGCGCGGCCGATGCCGGGCCCGCCCTTGCGCGCGACGTCGCCCCCGCCCGCGACGTCGAGCACGAAGATCTGGGCGTCCACCAGGGCGGGGGAGAACGTGGCGGTGAGGTTGTCGCCGCCGGACTCGATGATCACGAGGTCGAGGGGCGCGAAGTCGCGCTCGAGGTCCTCGGCCGCGAGCAGGTTGGCGGTGACGTCGTCGCGGATGGCGGTGTGCGGGCAGGCGCCGGTCTCGACGGCGCGGATGCGCTCGGGGTCCAGGACGCCGGCGGAGCGCAGGAAGCGCGCGTCCTCGTCGGTGTAGATGTCGTTGGTGATGACGCCGATCGCGAGCTCGTCGGCCAGCGCCCGGCACACGGTCGCGATCAGGGAGGACTTGCCGACGCCGACGGGGCCGGCGACGCCCAGGCGCAGGGCGCGGGCGGGGAGCGACGGGCTCGCGGGGGTGGCGGGGGGAGTGGTCTCAGGCACGGAACAACCTCTGGGTCGTGACGGCGTGGGCCTCGGCCCAGCCCTCGGTCAACGGGGCACCGGAGGACGGGATGTCCTCCGGGGTGGCGCACGCCGCGACGCGGAGCACGTGCTCCTCGGCGGCGGCGCACGCGTCGAGGACCCACCGCGCCGGGGCGAGGGGGTCCAGCGGCTCGAGCTTGAGCAGGGCCGACGCCGCCGCCTGGGCGTCGTCGTAGACGGTCAGCCGGACGACGTCCGCCGGGAGGACGCCGGCCGCCGCACAGATCGCGCCGAGCACGACGGCGCGGGGCAGCGCGCCGGTGCCGTGCCGGTGCCCCGTGCTCTCCCGGCGGCGGCTCGCCGCGTCGTGCCGGGCGACGACGCGCACGGCCGCGCTGTCCGGCCACAGGGTGCGTGCGACCCTCAGGTACCCGCGGCCCAGCAGGCGCGACGCGTCCCGCAGCGCGGGGGAGGGCGTCCGCGCCGCCCAGGCGCGCACGACGGCGTCGACCCGGTCGTGCGGCGCGTCGACGGAACCGGCGTCGGGCTCGGCGTCGGCCAGCAGCCGGGCGGTGACCACCGCCGTGCCGGCCTCCACCAGGCAGACCGTCGTCGCCCGCCCGACCATCCACGCCGGCACGTCGGCCGGCGGCATGCCGCCGCGCAGCGCGGGCTCGAGGCTCGCGGAGTGGGCGTGCCCGCCGCCGGGCAGGCGGGCGTCCGCGAGCAGCATCGCGACCGTGGCGGGGTGCGGGGACAGGGACGTCATGAGCGGCTAGAACATCGAGTAGAGCTGGGCGAGCGGCAGGCGCACCGCGGGCGCGGGCTCCACCAGGTCGCCGTCGACGCGGATCTCGAAGGTGTCGGGGCGGATGTCGATGTCCGGCAGCGCGTCGTTGTTGCGCATGTCCGCCTTCGTGACGCCGCGCGTGGGGGCGACGGGGGCGAGCTGCCGGCGCAGGGCCAGGCGCCCGGCCAGGCCGTCCTCGATCGCGGCCGGCGCGACGAACGCGAGCGAGGTGTCCGCGCCGACGGCGTCGCCGAACGCGGGACGCATGAGCACCGGCTGCGGCGTGGGGATGGACGCGTTCGGGTCGCCCAGCGCCGCCCACGCGATCACGCCGCCCTTGATCACGAGCTCGGGCCGGATCCCGAAGAACCGGGGGTCCCACAGCACGAGGTCGGCCAGCTTGCCCGGCTCCACGGAGCCGATGTGGGCGTCGACGCCGTGCGCGACCGCCGGGTTGATCGTGTACTTCGCGACGTACCGGCGGGCGCGCTCGTTGTCCGCCGGCTCCGCGCCCGACAGCGGCCCGCGCCGGTGCTTCATCACGTGCGCCACCTGCCAGGTGCGGGTGATCACCTCGCCGATGCGGCCCATCGCCTGGGCGTCGGAGGAGGTGATGGAGATGGCGCCCAGGTCGTGCAGCACGTCCTCGGCGGCGATGGTCGACGCCCGGATCCGGGACTCGGCGAACGCCAGGTCCTCGGGGACGGCCGGGTTGAGGTGGTGGCAGACCATGAGCATGTCCAGGTGCTCCGCCACGGTGTTCACCGTGTGGGGCAGGGTCGGGTTGGTCGACCCCGGCAGCACGTGCGGCAGGCTCGCGATGGTGAGGATGTCGGGGGCGTGTCCGCCGCCCGCGCCCTCGACGTGGTACGCGTGGATCCCGCGGCCGCCGATCGCGTCGATCGTGGACTGGACGAACCCGGCCTCGTTGAGCGAGTCGGAGTGCAGCGCCACCTGCAGGCCCCACTCGTCGGCGGCCCGCAGCGCCGCGTCGAGGGCCGCGGGCGTGGACCCCCAGTCCTCGTGCACCTTGTACCCGGCCGCTCCTGCCAGGGCCTGTTCCGCGAGGGCCTCCGCGCCCACGGTGTTGCCCTTGCCGAGCAGCAGCACGTTGAGCGGGAGGCAGTCCAGCGCGCGCAGGACGGACCGCAGGTGCCAGGCGCCGGGCGTCACCGTGGTGGCCTTCGAGCCCTCGGACGGGCCCGTGCCGCCCCCGGCGACGGTCGTGATGCCGGTGGCCAGCGCCTCGTGCAGGGCCGACGGCGACAGCAGGTGCACGTGCGGGTCGAAGCCGCCGGCGGTGAGGATCCGGCCCTCGCCCGAGATGACGTCGGTCGACGGCCCGATGACGAGGTCCGGGTGCACGCCGTCGGCCACGTCCGGGTTGCCCGCACGGCCGAGCGCGACGACCCGCCCGTCGCGCAGCCCGACGTCCGCCCGGACCACGCCCCACCAGTCGAGGACGACGACGCCGGTGATCACGGTGTCCAGGGCCCCGGCGGCACGGCTCCGCGTCGACTGCGACATCGACTCCCGGATGGACTTGCCACCGCCGAACACGGCCTCCTCGCCGCCGACCGTGCGGTCCTCGGTGACCTCGACCCACAGGTCGGTGTCGCCGAGGCGCAGCTGGTCGCCGACGGTCGGCCCGTACAGGGCCGCGTAGCGCTCGCGGTCGATCCAGACCATCAGTCCTCCTGCTCCTCGTGCGGCGCCGTGGCCTGCGGGGTCGGGACGGCGCCGAGCGCGCCGCCGCCGGTCTTGCCCCGGCGGATGCCCGGCACGCGCCGCGCGCCGCGGATCGTCACGGCGTCGACCTCGCGGCTCACGCCCGGCTCGAACCGCTGCGACGTGCCGGACGGGACGTCGAGCCGGAAGCCGTGCGCGGCGGCGCGGTCGAAGCGGAGCGCGTCGTTGGCGTCGGGCAGGTGCACGTGCGAGCCCACCTGCACCGGCCGGTCGCCGGTGTTCTCCACGACGAGGCGCAGCCGCTCGTGCGCCGGGCGCACGTTGAGCTCGAGGCGGCCGGGAGCGACGCGGGTCGCGCCCGGGCCGGAGGGGGCGTGTGCGGTCACGGGACCTCCTGGATCGGGGTCGGGTCGGGACGGCCGGCGGGTACCGGGGTCACGGGATGGGGTGGTGCAGGGTGACGAGCTTGCGGCCGTCGGGGAAGGTGGCCTCGACCTGCACGTCGACGAGCATCTCGGGCACGCCGTCCATCACCTGCTCGCGGCCCAGCACCTCGCGGCCGTCCTGCATGAGGGTCGGGACGTCGGCGCCGTCGCGGGCCCGCTCGATCACCCAGCACGACAGCAGGGCGACCGACTCGGGATGGTTGAGCCGCACGCCGCGCGCGAGGCGGTCGCGCGCGACCATGCCCGCGACGGCGAGCAGCAGCTTCTCGGTGTCGGCGGGGGTCAGGTGCACGGGCCCTCCTCGGTGCGCACGGGCGTGCGGTTCACAGCGCCATCGCCTCGCGGGCGCCGGCAAGGGCGTCGGCGCCGCCGCCCGTGCCCCGGTGGGTCACGCGGCCGGACGCGAGCACGGCGTACTCGGCGGCGTGCTCGACGGCGTAGCCGAGGTGCTGCTCCACCAGCAGCGCGGACAGCCCGCCCGCCGCCGTCAGCGTCGTGATCGCCGCGTGGATCTCGCTCACGACGTTCGGCTGGATGCCCTCGGCGGGCTCGTCGAGCACCAGGAGCCGCGGGCCGGTGACGAGCGCCCGGGCGATGGCGAGCTGCTGGCGCTGGCCGCCCGACAGCAGCCCCGCCTGGCGGCCGAGCAGCTCGCGCAGCGCGGGGAACAGGTCGAGCGCGTCGTCGGTGCGGCGACGGCCGGCGGCGCCGTGGGCGTCCGCGACCACCTGCAGGTTCTCCCGCGCGGTGAGCTGGCCGAAGGACTGCTGGCCCTGCGGCACGTACGCGATCCCGGCGCGCACGCGCCGGTGGGTCGGCCAGCGCGTCACGTCGTCGCCGGCCAGGCGCACGGACCCGGCCCGGGCGGGCAGCAGGCCGAGCACGGCCTTGAGGAGCGTCGTCTTGCCCGCCCCGTTGTGGCCGAGGACGGCGGTCAGCGTGCCGTCCTCGACGGCGAGGTCGACGTCGTGCACGACGGCCGTGCGGCCGTACCCCGTGCTCAGGCCGCTCAGCTCGAGCATCATGCGGGTCCCTCCGTCGTCGTGCCGGGTTCGCCGGCCGGGGCGCCGAGATAGACCTCGACGACCGCCGGGTCCTGCTGCACCTCGGCGACCGTCCCCTCGGCGAGGACGGCGCCCTGGTGCATGACCGTCACCGAGTCGGCGTAGGAGCGCAGGAACTCCATGTCGTGCTCCACCACCACGACGACACGCTGGGAGCCCACCCGGCGCAGCAGCTCGCCGGTCTCCTCGCGCTCCGCCTGGGTCATGCCCGCGACGGGCTCGTCGAGCAGCAGCAGGTGAGCGTCCTGCACCAGCAGCATCCCGATCTCGAGCCACTGCTTCTGGCCGTGCGCCAGGACGCCCGCGGGAACGTCGCGCAGCGCGGCGAGGCCGACGGTCTCCATCGCCTGCTCGACCGCCTCCGGGACGCCCCGTCGCCGGCGGAGCATCGTCGTCGGCCGGCGGCGCGCGCCCGCGGCGATGTCGAGGTTCTGCAGCACCGTGAGCTGCTCGAACACGCTCGCCGTCTGGAACGTGCGTCCCACACCCGCCCGGGCGACGCGGTGCGTGGCCCGCCCCAGCAGCTCCGTCCCGCCGAACCGGGCCGAGCCGCCGGCCGCCCGCACGAGGCCGGTGACGGCGTCGATGAGCGTCGTCTTGCCCGCGCCGTTGGGGCCGATGAGGAACCGGAGGTCCCCCTGGGCGACGGTGAGGTCGACGTCGCGGACGGCGACGAAGCCGCCGAACTCCACCCGCAGGCCGCGCACCTCGAGGTAGTCGTGGCGGAACCGGGAGGTGTCGTCCCCCAGCAGCGCGTCGGCGGCGGCGAGGTCGATCTGCTCGGTCTGCTCGGTCATGCGCGGCTCCCTTCGGGCAGGAGGTCGGGGGACGGGGCGTCGTCCGGCGCGGCGGGGGCGTCCGGCTCCGCCTCACGGACGGTGCGGCGTCGGCGACGCAGCATCGGCACGACCGACGCCAGGCCGCCGGGAAGGAAGGCGACGACCAGCACGAACAGCGCCCCCTGGAGGTAGATCCAGCCGGAGGGGAACTGCTCGGACAGCGAGGTCTGCGCCCAGCTCACGGCGACGGAGCCGAGGACGGGCCCGAGCAGGGTCGCCCGGCCGCCGATGGCCACGCCGACGAGGAAGCCGATGGACGGCACGACGCCGACGTCGGCGGGGGAGACGATCCCGACGATGGGCACGAACAGCGCCCCGCCGACGGCGGCCATCACGCCCGCGACCACGTAGACGACGGTCTTCACGGCCGCCGGGTCGTAGCCGAGGAACCGGACGCGGTCCTCCTGGTCGCGGACGGCGACGAGGACCTCGCCGAAGCGCGACACCATGAGCTGGCGGGCGACCACGACCATCACGAGCAGCACCCCGGCGGCGATCAGGTAGAGCATCCGCTGGTTGACCGGGTCGGCGAGGTCGTAGCCGAAGAACGACCGGAACCCGTTGAGCCCGTTGGTGCCGCCCGTCGTCTGCTGCTGGCCGATCAGCAGGATGGCGAACGCGGCGGCGAGGGCCTGCGACAGGATCGCGAAGTACGCGCCCCGCACCCGCCGCGTGAAGACGGCCCAGCCGAGGGCGGCGGCGAGCGCGGCGGGCACGAGCACGACCAGGGTGAGGGCGACGGCCGGCGAGCGCAGGGGTTCCCACCAGCCGGGCACCTCGCCGGTGCCGTAGAGCAGCATGAAGTCGGGCACGCCGCCCGGGCCGGCGTCGGCGAGCTTGAGGTGCATCGCCATGACGTAGGCGCCCAGGCCGAAGTACACGCCCTGGCCGAGGGTGAGCAGGCCGCCGCGGCCCCAGGCGAGGCCGATGCCGACGGCGACCATGGCCAGGCACAGGAACTTGCCGAGCAGGCCGAGCCGGAACGGGCTGAGCAGTACCGGCGCGACGGCGAGGAGCAGGACGGCGGCGAGGCCGATCCCGGCCAGGGCGCGCGCCCGGCCCGGGCGGACGAGGGCGGACAGTCGTGCGGTGCGGGTGCTCGTGCTGCCGGTCATGCGAGGCTCCTCGTCCGGACCGAGACCAGGCCCTGGGGTCGTACCTGCAGGAACGCGACGATGACGACGAACACGAGGACCTTCGCGACGGACGCCGTGGTGGAGTACTCGAAGAACGCCTGCAGCAGGCCGAGCGCCGTCGCCGCGATCACGGTGCCCTTGATCTGCCCGATGCCGCCCGCGACGACGACGAGGAACGCGTCGACGATGTAGCCCGTGCCGAGCGTCGGGCCGACCGAGCCGAGCAGGGTCAGCGCGACGCCGGCGATCCCGGCGAGGCCGGAGCCGACGAAGAACGTCAGCCGGTCGGTGGCCCGCGACGAGATGCCGGACGCCTCCGCCAGGTCGCGGTGCTGCACGACGGCCCGGATGCGGCGTCCCAGGGGGGTGGCCTTCATGACGACGGCCAGCGCGACCAGGCACACGACGGCCAGCGCGAGGATGAACAGCCGGGTCTTGGGCAGCGCGAGCCCGCCGACCGTGACCGCGCCCGACAGCCAGCCGGGCGCGGCCACGTCCACGTTGGGGGCGCCGAACACGTCGCGCGCCACCTGCTGCAGCAGCAGCGCGACGCCCCACGTGACGAGCAGCGTGTCCAGGGGCCGCCGGTACATGCGGTGGATGAGCGTGGCCTCGAGCAGCAGCCCGAGCGCCCCGCCGACGAGGAACCCGAGCGGCAGCGACACGAGCAGGCTCGCGCCGGGGTCGCCGAGCAGCCCCTGGATCACGAACGCCGTGTAGGCGCCCGCCATCATGAACTCGCCGTGGGCCATGTTGATCACGCCCATCTGACCGAAGGTCAGGGCGAGGCCCAGGGCCGCGAGGAGCAGCACCGAGCCGAGGCTCAGGCCCGCGAAGAGCTGGGAGAGGAGGGTGTCCATGTCGTGTCCAGGGGCCCCGGGTCAGGAGAGCCCGTCGGCCCAGTCGTAGCCCTCGAGGAACGGGTCCGGCTCGATGGGCTCCTCGGAGCTCCACTCGGTGTGGATGAGGCCGTCCTCGCCGATGCGCCCGACGAGCGCCGTCTTGGCGACGTGGTGGTTCTCGCCGTCCACGACGACGGTGCCCTCGGGGGCGTCGAAGGTGACGCCGTCCGCGGCCGCCTGCACGTCCCCGACGTCGAAGGAGTCGGCCTTCTCGACCATCGCCTTCCACAGGTACAGCGACGTGTAGGCGGCCTCCATCGGGTCGGACGTCACGCGGTCGTCGCCGTACTCCGCCTGGAACGCCTCCACGAACGCGTCGTTCTCGGGGCTGTCGACCGTCTGGTAGTAGTTCCAGGCGGTGAGCTGGCTCTCGATGTTGTCCACGCCGATGCCGCCCACCTCCTCCTCCGCGATCGAGACGGAGACGACGGGCATGTCGTCGGCGGACAGGCCGGCGTTGTTGTACTCCTTGAAGAACGCGACGTTGGAGTCGCCGTTGAGGGTGTTGAACACCGCGTCCGCCCCGGCGGCCTTCACCTTGTTGACGATGGTGGAGAAGTCCGTGTGGCCGAGCGGCGCGTACTCCTCGCCGACGATCTCGATGCCGTGCGCCTCGGCGTACGCGTTGATGATCTTGTTGGCGGTCCGCGGGAAGACGTAGTCCGAGCCCACGAGGAACAGCGACCTGGTGCCCTGCTCGGCGAGGTAGTCGAGGGCCGGCACGATCTGCTGGTTGGTCGTGGCGCCCGTGTAGAAGATGTTCTCCGAGGCCTCGAGGCCCTCGTACTGCACCGGGTAGAACAGCAGCGAGTCGTTGGCCTCGAAGACGGGCAGCATCGCCTTGCGCGACGCCGACGTCCAGCCCCCGAACACGGCCGCGACGCAGTCGCTGGTGATGAGCTTGGTCGCCTTCTCCGCGAAGACGGTGGGCTCGGACTGGCCGTCCTCGGAGACGATCTCGAGCTGCTTGCCGAGCACGCCGCCGTCGGCGTTGATCTCGGCCGCGGCCAGCTGGAGCGAGTCGTGCACGGTCTGCTCGGAGATCGCCATCGTGCCCGACAGCGAGTTGAGGAAGCCGACCTTGACCGCGTCGCCCGAGGTGTCGACGCAGCCCTCCGCCGCGGAGGCCGAGGCGTCGCCGCTCGCCGCGTCCACCCGGGCCCCGCAGGCCGAGAGGGCGGCGACGGCGAGGACGGCGAGGGAGGCGACGACAGGTCGGGTGGTGCCGGTGCGCGTGGTGCCCGTGCTGCTTCGAGGACGCATGGTGCTCCTTCGTGGCCGTGGCCCGTGGGGCCGGTTAGGTTCAGATGAACCCAAGTACGCCCACGTGTCCCCGCCGTGAGTTCGGTGTCACCATCGTGTTACGGCTGGTGGGAGCGGTGCCGGAGAGAGGGTCGGCGCCACCGCCGCGCCTCCGGTGCGATCATGGGGCCATGGCATCCGCGCACGGGGTCGGTGACCCCCTCGTCCTCGGTATCGAGACCTCCTGCGACGAGACGGGCGTCGCGCTCGTCCGCGGCGACGAGCTCCTGGTCGACGCCGTCGCCAGCTCCATGGACGAGCACGCGCGCTACGGCGGGATCATCCCGGAGGTCGCGAGCCGCGCCCACCTCGAGGCGATGGTCCCCACGATCCGGCGCGCGCTCGGCGAGGCCGACGTCGACCTGTCCGAGGTGGACGCGATCGCCGTCACCGCCGGGCCGGGCCTGGTCGGCCCGCTGACGATCGGCGCGTCGGCCGCGAAGGCGCTCGCGATCGGCCTGAACAAGCCGCTGTACGGCGTCAACCACGTCATCGGGCACGCCGCGGTGAACCAGCTCGTCGACGGCCCGTTCGACGGCCGCACGATGGCGCTCGTGGTCTCGGGCGGTCACAGCTCGCTCATGCTCGTGGACGACGTCGCGACGGACGTCACCGAGCTCGGCTCCACGCTCGACGACGCGGCCGGCGAGGCCTTCGACAAGGTCGGCCGCCTGCTCGGCCTGCCCTACCCGGGCGGCCCGCACGTGGACCGGCTCGCGCGCGAGGGCGACCCGGAGGCCATCCGCTTCCCGCGCGGCCTCACCGCCGCGAAGGACCAGGCGAAGCACGCCTACGACTTCTCCTTCTCCGGCCTCAAGACGGCGGTCGCCCGCTGGATCGAGGCCTGCGTCGACGCCGGGCGCGAGGTGCCGGCGGCCGATGTCGCCGCGTCGTTCGCCGCCGCGGTCGCCGACGTGCTCACCGCGAAGACGATCGCCGCGTGCCGCCGCCACGACGTCGAGACGCTCGTCGTGGGCGGCGGGTTCTCCGCCAACAGCCAGCTGCGGGAGATGGCCGCGAAGCGCTGCGCGGAGGCGGGCATCGACCTGCGCATCCCGCCGATCCGCTACTGCACCGACAACGGCGCGATGATCGCCGCGCTGGGCTCCGCCGTCGTGCGCGCCGGGGCGGCGCCGTCGAGCTTCGACTTCCCGGTCGACTCGTCGATGCCGATGACCACCATCACCGTCTGAAAAGACTCGTGGCCGCCGGGCCGCGTCGGTAGCGTCCCGACCGTGGACACCGACCGCCCCACCATCTACCAGCACCCGCTCGCGTACCTCGTCGGGCTGGAGGGCGTGGCGCTGCTGCGCGCGTTCGCCGGCGAGCACGACCGCGCGTTCGTCGAGGCGCGGCTGGCCGACGTCCGGGCCCTGCTCGACGCGGCCGACCGGTTCGGCGACGGCCACCACGTCCCGCCGATCACCACCCGCGACGGCTACCGGCACTGGGCGCCCCGCTACGACGGTCCCAACGGGTTCTGGGGGATGGAGGAGCCGCTCGTCGGGCCGCTGATGGAGCACCTGCCCCGCGGCGTCGCGATCGACGCGGCGTGCGGGACGGGCCGGCACACCGAGTGGCTCGTCGAGCAGGGGCACGACGTGCTCGGCGTCGACTCGTCGCCCGACATGCTCGAGATCGCCCGCGCCAAGGTCCCGGGGGCACGGTTCGCCGAGGGCGACCTGCACGAGCTGCCCGTGGTCGACGCGTCCGCCGACCTCGTCCTCGTCACCCTCGCGCTGTGCCACGTGCGGGACCTGGGGCCGGTGTTCGCCGAGCTGGCGCGCGTGCTGCGACCCGGCGGCCGCCTCGTCGTCTCCGACACGCGGGGGTACTTCACCGGGTCGCCGCTCTACCCGCTCGTCGAGGGCGCGGACGGCGAGTTCGGGTACATCCCGAACTGGTTCCACGCCACGAGCGAGTACCTGCAGGCGGCCCTCCCCGTGGGCCTGGCGCCGCGGTTCTGCCGCGAGTACGTCGGCGGCGCGGACGACGTCGACGGAGGAGCAGGTGGGGGGCGCGAGTACACCGCGGCCCCGGACGCCCGGACGGGGGCCTTCGACCCCGCAGCCGACCTGGAGCTCGAGGACCCGGCCAGGCCGCCGACCCTCTGGGAGCTGATGCCGTGGGTCCCGGCGGCGGCGGGCGCGGCGTACGCGGGGACGCCCTCGCTCGTCGTGTGGGACTTCGAGAAGGAGCGGGGGGCCGTGCGATGAGCCTTCTCGCTGCCGAGCGAGCGCTCCAGGCCGCCCAGCGCGCCGGCGACGTCGACGCGCTGGGGGCGCTGCTGCATCCCCGGTGCGTCGGCGCCGGCCCGGACGGCTCGGTGTTCTCCCGGGAGGACGACCTGGAGAGCTACCGGTCGGGGCTGCTGCGGATCACCCGCCTGGAGGAGGAGTCGCTCGACGTCCGGGAGGACGCCGCGAGCGGGACGACCCGGCTGGTCGCCGCCGTCGACGCGGTCCAGGGCGGCACCGCGGTGTCGGCGCGGCTGGTCTACACGCGCCTCTGGGTGCGTGCCGACGAGGGCTGGCAGGTCCTGGCCGCCACGCTCGCGCCGGCCGCCGAGACGGCGCCCTAGCCGGCCGCGGGCAGCGGCCGCCCGGCGTGCAGCTCGGCGACGAGCGACGCGACCACGGCCTCGAGCGCCGCGGCGCCGCCGCCGTGCACGCGGGCCACCTCCCGCTGCCGCTGGTACGACGCACCACGGCGCACGATCTCGCGCACGCCGTCGAGCTCGGCGGCGCATCCCAGCCGCTCGGCGACGGGCTCGAGCGTCGTGAGCAGGCGCGGCAGCGCGTCGGTGACGAGCTCCTCCTCGCCGGCGTCGTCGAGGATGATGATCGCGTCGGTGCCGTAGCGGGCCGCGCGCCACTTGTTCTCGTGCACGAACCACGCCGGCATCGTGGGCAGCGGGCGGCCCTCGTCGAGCAGGGTCGACAGGTGTTCCACCAGGCAGTGCACGAGGGAACCGAGGGCGGCGAGCTCGAACGTGTTCGACGTGCCGTCGCAGATCCGCATCTCGACCGTGCCGAAGTGCGGCGCGGGGCGCACGTCCCACCGCACCTCCGTGAAGTCGTCGATGACGCCGGTGTGCAGCATGTCCGCGACGTACCGCTCCAGCTCGGACCAGGCCCCGAACTGGTAGGGCAGCCCCGCGGTGGGCAGCTGCTGGAAGATCATGGTCCGCATCGAGGCGTAGCCGGTGTCGTCGCCGCCGAAGAACGGCGACGAGGCGGACAGCACCTGCAGGTACGGCAGGTACACCAGCAGCGAGTTGACGATCGGCAGCACCTTGGCGCGGTCCTCGATGCCGACGTGCGCGTGCACGCCGTAGACGATCTGCTGGCGGCCCACGACCTGCGCCCGGTCGACGACGGTGGCGTACCGCTTCTTGTCGGTGACCTTCTGCTGCGACCAGTGCGCGAACGGGTGCGTGCCCGCCCCCATGAGGTCCACGCGCATGGGGCCGGTGGCGTCATGGATGGCGGCGATGCCGCGCTCGAGGTCCGCGATCGCCTCGGGCACGGTGCGCCGCACGCCGCTGATCACCTCGACCGTGTTCCGCAGGAACTCGGGCTTCACGTAGCGGTGCCGCACGTCGTCGGCCACCGCCTCGATGACGGCGGGCGCCACCTGCCGCAGGTTGCCCGAGTCGGCGTCGACCAGCGCGAGCTCCCACTCGAGCCCGACGCTCGACCGCTCGGAGGCGGCGAATTCCAGCACCATGCGGGCCATGCTTCCACGGGCGGACGGCGGGCCGCGCGCCGGTCCGGCCAGGTCTCGGCGCGACCGCCTCCTCGCGAGCGCCCGGGTGCGGGATCAGCGCAGCGGCTCGACGACGAGCACGTGCTGCGCGCCGCCGACGCGCGTGAGCACGAGGGTCGCCTCGGCGTCGCCCTTCGGCGAGAGCTGGGCGCGCAGCTGCTCGGGCGTGACGGCGGTGCCGCGCTTCTTGATGGTGAGCCGCCCGACGCCGCGCTCGCGCAGGTAGGCCTTGAGCCGCTTGAGGTTGAACGGCATGACGTCGAGCACGCGGTAGCCGGTGGCCAGCGGCGCCGCCCCCTCGGCCGGGGGCGCGGCGGGCTGGTCGGTCGTGACGTAGGCGATGGTGCGGTCCAGCAGGCGGCCGCCCAGCTCGGCCGCGGCGTGCGCCACGAGCCCGGCGCGGATGACCGCGCCGTCCGGCTCGTACAGGTAGGCGCCGACGGGACCGACGTCGGGCACGAGGTCGGCGCCGCCTGCGTCGTCGTGCAGGTCCGTGCGCAGGGAGCGCGACGTCGTCGCCCCGCCCGACGTCGCGAGCACGAGCGCGGACCGGCCGGGCCCCGCGGGGGCGAGCGGCCCGAACCAGAGCCCCGCCTCGACGACGTCGCCGTCCACGGAGACCCACTGCGTCTCCGCGTCGTCGGGGAGCCCCTGGTGCGGGATGCCCGGCCCGACCTTGATGCCGAGCGCGGGGACCTGGGTGCGCAGGTCCCACACGGCGTCGAGCGGGGGCGCGTACGCGGCCGGGTCGAAGACGCGCCGTCCGCCACGGGTGCGCCGCGCCGGGTCCGCGTAGACGCCGTCGACCCCCTCGGCGGCGAGGTCGAGCGCGAGCCCGTCGGCGTGCCGCACCTCCGCCTCGGGGAAGTGCCGCAGGTTCACGGTGGCGAGGGCGGCGGTGATCTCGTCGACGTCGGTCGCCAGGACGCGCAGCCCGACCCCCGCGAACGCGAGCGCGTCCGCGCCGATCCCGCTCGTGAGGTCCGCGACCTTGGTGACGCCGGCGGCGAGGTAGCGGCGGGCGTGCAGCGCGGCGACCACGAGGCGGGTGGCCTGCTCCACGCCGTCGGGCGTGAAGAGCATCCCCTCGGCGAAGTCGCCGAGCTTGGCGCGGGCCTTGGCCCGCAGCCGCGACTGGGTGAGCGCGGCCGCTGCGAGGCCGGCGTCGACCCCGTCGGCCCGCAGCCGGGTGGCCAGCGCCATGGCCTGCTTCTCGTCGTACGGGGGGAGCGAGTTGAGCAGCGCCCACCCGTCCGGGCTCAGCAGCTTGCTCACGGAGGCGGCGTCCATCGGGCCATCGTCTCAGGCGAGCGGGTGACGCCCTGGGCGAACGACCCGCCGACCTCTGGCACTCGACTTGTCAGAGTGCTAACGCCTGCCTAGATTTGTCGTCAGCGACCGCAAGGCTGTACCGGCACCCGCGACGACGGCCAGCCCTCGGACGCGACCTGGTCAATCAGCTAGTCCATCCACGCATCGCGAATCAAGGAGGTCCGACGTGTCGGTCCCCATCAAGCCGCTCGAGGACCGGATCGTCGTCAAGGCCATCGAGGCCGAGACCACGACCGCTTCCGGCCTGGTCATCCCGGACACCGCCAAGGAGAAGCCCCAGGAGGGCGAGGTCCTGGCCGTGGGCGAGGGTCGCTTCGACGACAAGGGCAACCGCGTCCCGGTCGACGTCAAGGTCGGTGACAAGGTCATCTACAGCAAGTACGGCGGCACCGAGGTCAAGTACGCCGGTGAGGACTACCTCGTCCTCTCGGCCCGCGACATCCTCGCGGTCGTCGTCGCCTGACGACACCAGCACGCAGAAGGCCTCGCACCGTCGTCGGTGCGGGGCCTTCGTGCTGTCAGCCTGTCTTGCGGGCGCCGCCGGCGAGGATGGCGGAGCGCTCGTCCTCGCTGAGACCGCCCCAGACCCCGTAGGGCTCCCGGACCCGGAGCGACTGCTCCCGGCACTGCATCATCACGGGGCACGAGCGGCAGATCGCCTTCGCCGCCTCGGCCCGGCGCCGGCGCGTGGAGCCGCGCTCACCCTCGGGGTGGAAGAACAACGTGTCGTCCGCGTCGCGGCAGGAGCCCTGGTACTGCCACTCCCACAACTCCATCACCGGACCGGGAAGCCTCGAGATCTCCGTCATGGCGAACAACCTACAAGTTGTGCAGAAGTTGTTCAAGGTCCGATTTCGTGACCGGATTCGATGATTCAGTGTTCAACTTCACAGGCGGGGCTGAATGGGTTCGTCGGGCTTCTGAACGGCTTTGACCTGCGACGTCGACGATTACGGCGGCGCGCCCGGGGGAGCAGTGGCGACCCTCCGGTCCTCTCGGCAGAATCGACGCCATGACCTCATCCCGACCCGCTCCTCACGGGGGCGGGTCTCGCGCGTCGAGCGCGGGCCTCGCCGTCGCGGCGGTCGCCAGGCGCCTGGGGGTCGCTCCGGCGACCCTGCGCACGTGGGACCGACGCTACGGACTCGGACCGTCCGCCCGCACCGCGGGATCACACCGCCGCTACACGCCCGAGGACGTGGCGCGCCTGCTCGTGATGCGCCGGCTCACGCTCGAGGGCGTCGCGCCGGTCGACGCCGCGAAGGCCGCGCTCGAGGCCGGCGTCGAGGAGCTCGAGGAGGCGACCGAGGAGGCCGCGAGCGCCGGCGCCGAGCCGGACGCCGGCGACGACGCGGAGCCCGACCCGGCGCGACCCGCGCCCGCCGCCGACGGCGAGGCGCCGCGCGGTCGAGGCCACCTCCGTGCCCTGCCCGGGGGCGGGGAAGGGGCCGCGTCAGCTCCCGGTCACGTGCCCGGTGGGAGCGCTTCCGGCCGGGTGTCGGCCGTGGTGGACGCCGCCCTCGCGTACGACCAGGCCGGGTGCGACGACCTGCTCGCCATCCCGACGCAGGGCGACCCCGCAGCCTGGTGGACCGAGATCGCCGAGCCGGCCTGGCAGCGTGTCGCCCAGCGGACGGTGCTCGCCGGCCCGGGCGCCGTCCCCGAGGTCGTGCTCGCGACCGCGGCCCTGCGTGCGCTGCGGGACTTCACCGAGGCGTTCGAGCGGGCCATGGTGGCCGGCGGGGCCCCGCCGGCCAACCACCCGAGCCGGATGCGCAAGATCGTGCTCATCTTCGCCGCCCCCGACGAGGTGGTGCCGCTGTCCGCACACGCCCTCGCCGCCGCCCTCACGGCGAAGGGGGCGACGGCGCGCATCGTGACCGGGCCCGCGAGCACGCACCGCTCGCTCGAGCTGGTGACCATGGTGCGGCCGGCGGCGCTCGTCCTGGCGACGGCGCAGCGACGGCCCGACCTGGACCTCATCCACGCGGTGCACGAGGGCTTCGCCGAGCTGCCGGTCATCGTCAGCCTGCGGCGGG
Organism: Isoptericola sp. NPDC056618; assembly: GCF_042792715.1. Taxonomy (NCBI): domain Bacteria; kingdom Bacillati; phylum Actinomycetota; class Actinomycetes; order Micrococcales; family Promicromonosporaceae; genus Isoptericola; species Isoptericola sp. NPDC056618. The sequence continues at coordinate 80,071 of NZ_JBHTVZ010000014.1, forward strand.
ACGACGCCGCGAGCGAGCTGCCGCTGGCGGCCACCGTGCAGCGGGTGCGGTCGTTCACCGCGATGCTGCACGAGGCGCTCGCCGTGGTGACGTGATCCCGTGACGTGAGGTCCGCCACGACCGGGCGCCGGAGGGCGGGCGGGCCGGAATAAGGCGGCCGCCCAGAACGTAGACTCCTGTCATGACGGACTCGACCTCGCCCGCGCACGACCCGTTCGGATTCCTCGGCCTCACCTACGACGACGTCCTGCTGCTGCCGGGGTACTCCGACCTCGCCCCGTCGGACATCGACACCACCTCGCGCCTCACCCGCGAGATCTCCCTGCGCGTGCCGCTCGTCTCGGCCGCGATGGACACCGTCACCGAGTCGCGCATGGCGATCGCGATGGCCCGCCAGGGCGGCATCGGCGTGCTGCACCGCAACCTGTCGATCGAGGACCAGGCGTACCAGGTGGACCTGGTCAAGCGGACGCAGACCGGCATCATCTCCAACCCGGTGACGATCGGGCCGGACGCGACGCTCGAGGAGCTCGACAAGCGGGCGGGGGAGTACCGCATCTCCGGCTTCCCCGTCGTCGACGCGGGCGGCCACCTCACCGGCATCGTCACCAACCGCGACCTGCGCTTCACCCCGGTCGCCGAGTGGGCCACGACCAAGGTCTCCGAGGTCATGACGCCCGCCCCGCTCATCACCGGGCAGGCCGGCATCTCGCGCGAGGACGCCACGCTGCTGCTGCGCAAGCACAAGCTGGAGCGCCTGCCGCTGGTCGACGACGAGGGCCGCCTCGCGGGCCTCATCACCGTCAAGGACTTCGTGAAGTCCGAGCAGTTCCCGAACGCGTCGAAGGACGGCCAGGGCCGCCTGCTCGTCGGCGCGGCGATCGGCTACTTCGGCGACGCCTGGGAGCGCGCGACGACGCTGGTCGACGCCGGCGTGGACGTGCTCGTCGCGGACACCGCGCACGGCAACGTCCGGATGCTCATCGACATGGTCCGCAAGCTCAAGACGGACCCGGCGACCCGCCACGTGCAGGTGATCGGCGGCAACGTCGCGACGAAGGAGGGCGCGCAGTCCTTCGTCGACGCGGGCGCGGACGGCATCAAGGTCGGCGTCGGGCCGGGCTCGATCTGCACCACCCGCATCGTCACCGGCGTCGGGGTCCCGCAGATCACGGCCGTGTACGAGGCGTCGCTGGCCGCACGCGCGGCCGGGATCCCCGTCATCGCCGACGGCGGCATGCGCCACTCGGGCGAGATCGGCAAGGCGATCGTGGCCGGCGCGGAGGCGGTCATGCTCGGCTCGATGCTGGCCGGCACCGAGGAGGCACCGGGCGAGACGATCCTCGTCAACGGCAAGCAGTACAAGGCGTACCGCGGCATGGGGTCGATGGGCGCGATGTCGTCGCGCGGCAAGAAGTCCTACTCGAAGGACCGCTACTTCCAGGCCGAGGTCACCAGCGACGACATGATCGTGCCGGAGGGCATCGAGGGCCAGGTGCCGTACAAGGGCACGCTGAACACCGTCGCGCACCAGCTCGTCGGCGGGCTGCACCAGTCGATGTTCTACGTCGGCGCCAGCACCATCCCCGAGCTGCAGGCCAAGGGCCGGTTCGTGCGCATCACGTCCGCGTCGCTCAAGGAGAGCCACCCGCACGACGTGCAGATGACCGTCGAGGCGCCGAACTACGCCGGGTTCTGAGCCGACCCGCACGACCGCCACGACGAGGCCCGGCACCCCCGCGGGGGTAACCGGGCCTCCGTCGCCCCGCCGTCAGCTCGCCATGACCCGGGCGTGCAGGGCCTGGACGGCGTACCGGGCGGACCAGAACGCGCCGTGCTGCCAGGCGGAGACCTCGGACATCCAGTCGCCAGCGAAGTAGACGCGCCCCGCGCCCTGCTGCAGCTGCTTGAAGCCCGACGACTCCGTGTCCGGGTAAGCCCACGCGCCCTCGATGTACGGCACCTTGTGCCAGGCGATGGAGAACGACGACTCCAGCTCGCTGCGGTACTTCTCGCCGTGGATCTTCACGCCCTGCTCGACGGCGCGCCGCTCGCGCTGCCGGGGCGTGAGGTCCGCGTAGGTGCGGGCGTTGGCCCCGGTGTTGTAGTAGCCGACGACGAGCCCCTTGCGCTCCCCGTACCCGTACGACGGGTACCAGACGTGCGCCAGGTCCATGTCCGTCTCGGTGATGCCGCCGAAGATGCGGTGGTCGTCCTCCCACCACCGCGAGCGGTACTGCAGGCCGATCTTGCCCGCGGGCGAGCCGGTGGCGAACTCGCCCAGCGCGGCGTCGATCCCCGTTCCCCAGTTCGTGTCCCAGCGGCGCATGACGCCCGCCGGCGCGGCGACGATCGCGAAGTCCGCCTCGATCTGCCGGGGGCGGCCGTGGCCGGGCGTGTAGGTGACCCGCACGCCGTCGCTCGTGTTCTCCACGCCGGTGACGGGGGAGCCGAAGTGCACGTTCTGCTTGCCGATGGCCCGCACGAAGTACTGGTAGGTCGTGTCCATGCCGCCCTTCGGCTGGAACATGAGCATCGACTGCTCCCAGTTGATCTCGAACGGGAAGTACTGCCCCACCTTCGAGGCGAGCACCTCCGAGACCGTGCCGGGTCCGGGCAGCGGCGTGCCGTGCTCGTTCCACGCGGAGGGATAGGTCGTGAACCCGCGGTTGTCGCCGCCCGCGTACGTGCCGTCGGCCTTCAGCGAGCCCCAGCTGCGCAGGAAGGAGCGCAGGTTCTCCTTGTCCTCGGCGGTGAGCCGCTGGTCCAGGGCGCCCTGGTCGGTGGCGTAGCTCAGCAGCTCCGAGGTGTAGCCGAAGACGTCGGCCTTGGCGGTGCGGTAGCGCACGGGGTGGCCCGGGGTGGCCCCGGTCTTCTCGTTGTAGAGGTAGGCGTCGGCGTTCGCGTTGGTGAACACCTCGTACGGCACGCCCAGCTCGCGCAGGTAGTCCATGGTGACCATCCACTGCGCGATGCGGCCGGCACCGGCGTTCATGTAGACGCCGTCGTCGAAGCGCGCCGTCTGGGTGACGCCGTCGACGTCCGTCTCGGAGTCGCCGCCGCGGATCGTCAGGGTGCGGCCGCCCGGCCGGTGGCGCGCCTCGAGCACCGTGACGCGGTAGCCGGCCTTCTGCAGCTCGTACGCCGAGGCGAGTCCCGCCGGGCCGGCGCCCACGACCACCACCTTCTTCGCCGAGCGGCCGGTGAGCGAGAAGTCGCTGCCCCGGGGCGGGGCCCAGGCGGCCGCGGTGGGCTGGGCCGCGGCCGTCGGGGCGAGCCCCATCGCCCCCATCGTGGCGAACATGACGCCGGCGCTGGAGCCGACGCCGACGGCCTGGAGGAAGCCGCGGCGGGAGACGCCGGACCGGGGCCCGTCGGTGACCCCGTCGGTGATCGTGTCAGTGACCATGTGGCACTACCTCTCGTGTCGAAAGGTCTGACGGACGGTCGCGGCGGCCCTGGATGCCGGGCGCCGCCGTCAGCACCGCGGCCGACGGTAGGAGAGCCGCGTCACGGCCCGGGGTCGGCGGGGTTACGGCGTCGTCGCCTGGGGTAACGGCTGCGTTTCGACGCCGTCGCCGCAGGTCAGCGACTCGCGTTCGACCCTCGCCGGTCATCCGGCGGAAACGGTGCGCCCCTACGTTCCCCGCATGAAGAACACCACCAAGGTCGTCCTCGCCGTCGCCGTCACGACCGCCGTCGCCGTGCCCGCCACCGCCGTCGCGGGAGGCCGGCTCTTCGAGCCGCGGCCGACCGAGGCGCACTCCTTCGTCACCGGCGACACCCCGTCCATCGCCGACGGCGTGGCCCTCGGCAAGAACGTGGCCTGGTACAAGTCGTCGGGGCTCGGGCCGTCCGCCCTGAACCGCGCCCCGGGCGTCTCCGCCGAGGAGCGCTACGTCCCGACCGACGTCTTCCCCGGCGGCGAGCTGCCTGAGGGCGTGACGCTCACCGAGGCGCAGGGGATCAACGCGCTGATGCGGATCGGGGAGAACCTCGAGCGCGCGGGCCTGTCCTACGACGACGTCGTCTCCATGCGCGTCTTCCTGCAGAACCCCGACGGCGAGGAGGCCATGGACTTCGCCGGCTGGAACCGCGCGTACCGGCAGTTCTTCGCCAACACGAACCTCGCCACCGGGGAGACGCTCGACGTCCAGCTCGGGTCGGCCTCCGGCGAGCCCATGGTCGTCAACGCGGCCCGGCCCTCCCGGTTCGCGCTGGAGATCGAGAACCTGCCGGTGGACGGCTGGCTGGTCGAGGTGGAGGTCGACGCCGTCTACGACCGGTAGCGATAGCGAGCCGGCCGCGACAGCGGGTGACGGCGGTCCGCGGACGTGGGCTGGCGGCCATGGAGCGCCGCTGCGCCGCCGCCCGGCACGGTCAGGATCCGGCGACGGCACCCCGATGAGCCCGGCCGGTGGATGCCGGCCACGCGGGCGACGTGGGCGGGCGGCCACCCGGGGTCGCGGCGCGCTCCGCGTTGACGCGCTCCGCCCAGGCGCGGTGGGCGCCGGCCTGGGCGGCGTGCAGCGCGTCGAGCGCGGCGCCCCGCAGGCGCGGGTGGGCCACGAGCTGGGCGTCGAGGACGTCGAGCGTGGCGAGGACGTCGACGTCCGCCCGGTGAAGCTCGCCGTCGCCCTCGATCCCGTACAGCGCGCACAGGTCGCCGAGGCGCCGCTTGCCCTCGCGGGCCCGGTCCAGCCAGCGGTCGAGGACGAGGGGGTCCAGCACCGGGGCGACGGGCCGGCCGAGCCGCTCGGGCACGGTCGGCAGGCCGTGGCGGGCGAGCTCGACGTCGAGCAGGGAGAGGTCGAACGAGGCGTTGTAGGCGACCAGGGGGACGCCGTCGCGCACGTGGTGGACGAGGATCGCGGCGATCTCCTCGAGCGCCCCGACGGCGTCCTGGCCGTGGGCGCGCGCCTCCGCGGTGGTGATGCCGTGGATGGCGGCGGCCTCGGCGGGGATCTCGACGCCCGGGTCGAGCAGCCAGGTGCGCACCGACCTGGAGCCGTCCGGCCCCCGCAGCACGAGCGCGGCGGTCACGATGCGGTCGGCCTCGACGTCGAGCCCGGTGGTCTCCGTGTCGAAGCCGAGCAGGGGCCCGCGCGACCAGCCCGGGTCGGGGGCGGCCGGCGGTGCGTCGAGCTCCGCGTACGTCGTCATGCCCCCGGACTGTGCCACCGGCCACCGACAGCACGCGCCGGTAGGCTGTCCGGGTGAGCAACGAGATCGAGATCGGGCGCGGAAAGCGCGGCCGCCGCGCATACTCCTTCGACGACATCGCGATCGTGCCCTCGCGGCGCACGCGCGACCCGAAGGACGTGTCCGTGGAGTGGCAGATCGACGCCTACCACTTCGACCTGCCGATCATGTCGGCGCCGATGGACTCCGTGATGAGCCCGGCCACCGCGGTGGCGCTGGGGAACCACGGGGGCCTCGGCGTCCTCGACCTCGAGGGCCTGTGGACGCGGTACGAGTCGCCCGAGCCGCTGCTGGCCGAGATCCGCGACCTGCCCGCCGGCCGAGCGACGCAGCGCATGCAGGAGATCTACGCCGAGCCGATCAAGGCCGAGCTCATCACGCAGCGTCTCAAGGAGGTCCGCGCCGCGGGCGTCACCGTCGCGGGCGCGCTGTCCCCGCAGCGCACGCAGGAGCACTACCAGACCGTGGTCGACGCGGGCGTGGACCTGTTCGTCATCCGCGGCACCACGGTCTCGGCCGAGCACGTCTCCGGCAACGCCGAGCCGCTCAACCTCAAGCGGTTCATCTACGAGCTCGACGTCCCGGTCGTCGTCGGCGGCGCGTCCACCTACACCGCCGCGCTGCACCTCATGCGCACCGGCGCGGCGGGCGTGCTCGTCGGCTTCGGCGGCGGCGCCGCGCACACCACGCGCGTGGGCCTCGGCATCCATGCGCCGATGGCCACGGCCGTCTCCGACGTGGCCGCGGCCCGCCGCGACTACCTCGACGAGTCCGGCGGCCGGTACGTGCACGTGATCGCCGACGGCGGCGTGGGCCGCTCCGGCGACATCGTCAAGGCCGTCGCCTGCGGCGCCGACGCCGTCATGCTGGGCGCCGCGCTCGCCCGCGCCGAGGAGGCGCCGGGCAAGGGCTGGCACTGGGGGCCCGAGGCCCACCACCCGGCGCTGCCTCGCGGCGAGCGCGTCGAGGTCGGGACGGCCGGCACGCTCGAGCAGGTGCTGTTCGGGCCGAGCGGCTCTGCCGACGGCACCCTCAACCTCGTCGGCGCGCTGCGCCGCGCCATGGCCACGACCGGGTACTCCGACCTCAAGGAGTTCCAGCGGGTCGAGGTCGTCGTCTCGCCCTACCAGCCCCGGTGACCACCGGCGCAGTGACCCGCGCGACCCGCGACGCGCTCGACGTCGCCTTCCGGGAGGTCACGGACGACGACGTGGAGCAGGTCGTCGCGCTGTGGGAGGCCTGCGGGCTGACCCGGCCGTGGAACGACCCGCGCCGCGACGTGGCCGACGCGCGGCGCACCGCGACGTCGACGGTCCTGGTCGGGGTGGCCGGCGACCGCGTGGTGTCCTCCGCGCTCGCCGGGTACGACGGGCACCGCGGCTGGCTCTACTACGTGGCCGTCGACCCGCAGCAGCAGGGGAGCGGCCTCGGTCGCGCCACCGTGGCCGCCGCGGAGGACTGGCTGCGTGCCGCCGGCGCGCGCAAGGTGCAGCTCATGGTCCGCGCGACGAACGCGCAGGTGGTGGGCTTCTACGACCGCCTCGGGTACGCCGACCAGGAGACCGTCGTGCTCGGGAAGTGGTTCGACGGGTCGCGCTGAGAGCGAACGACCCGGACGAACCGGGGCGACGGTTGCCGCGGTGTCGGGCGACCCGCGTAGGGTGTCGCCCATGTCCACCGCGCACGAGGGCGAAGGCGCTCTCGGGGAACTTCTCGACCCCGAGCTGCCCGCCGCCACCTATGTCCTGGAGCCCGACGTCGTGGAGCCGCTGACGCGGCGCATCGTCACGTCCCACACGGTCGGGACGCACCGTTCGGTCCTCCCCTTCACGGGCGCCCCGCTGGCGGCGTTCCCGCTGTCGTCGCCCGACGACGTCGCGTCGGCCGCGGGCCGCGCCCGCGCCGCGCAGCCCGGGTGGGCGCGCACGCCGCTGCGGGAGCGCACGGCCGTGCTGGACCGACTGGGCGCCCTGGTGCTGGAGCGGCAGTCCGAGATCCTCGACCTGATCCAGATGGAGTCGGGCAAGGCCCGGCGCAGCGCGTTCGAGGAGGTCGCCGACGTCGCGATGGCGTGCCGGCACTACGCCGTGCGCGGCCCCGGGTACCTGGGCGAGCGCCGCGTGCCGGGCATGCTGCCCGTGCTCACGGGCGTGCGCGTGCACCGCCGTCCGGTCGGCGTGGTCGGCGCGATCGCGCCGTGGAACTACCCGCTGTCCCTGGTCCTGTCGGAGGCGATCCCGGCCCTGCTCGCGGGGAACGCGGTGGTGCTCAAGCCGGACCCGCAGACCACCCTGTCGTCCCTGTGGGTGGCGGAGCTCCTGCAGGAGGCGGGGCTGCCCGACGACCTGTTCCTCGTCGTCGCCGGCGGCGGGGACGTCGGCGCGGCGCTCGTGGACCACGTGGACCACATCGCGTTCACCGGCTCGACGGCGACGGGCCGCAAGGTCGCGGCGCGGGCCGGCGAGCGGCTCATCGGCACGACGCTCGAGCTGGGTGGCAAGAACCCGCTGTACGTCGCGGCCGACGCCGACCTCGACTCGGCGGTGCCCGGCGTCGTGCGGGCCTGCTTCGCGAACGCCGGCCAGCTGTGCATGTCGATCGAGCGCCTGGTGCTGCACGAGCGGATCGCGGACGCGTTCCTCGAGCGGTTCGCCGTCGCGGTGCGCGACCTCACGCTGGGCACCGGGCTCGACTACACCGCGGACGTGGGCTCGCTGGTCTCCGCCGCGCAGCTCGAGCGCGTCACCCGCCACGTCGACGACGCGCTCGCCAAGGGCGCCCGCGCGCTCGTCGGCGGGGTGCACCGCTCCGACGTCGGCCCGTACTTCTACGCCCCGACGGTGCTGGATGACGTCCCCGAGGACGCCCTGTGCGCCCGAGAGGAGACGTTCGGCCCGGTCGTCGCCGTGACCCGCGTGGCGTCGGACGACGAGGCGGTGCGCGTCATGAACGACACCGAGTTCGGCCTCAACGCGAGCATCTGGTCCACCGACGTCGCCCGCGCCCGGCGCCTCGCGGCGCGCGTGCAGTCCGGCACCGTCGTGATCAACGACGGGTACGCCTCGGCCTGGGGTTCCGCGGCCGCGCCGATGGGCGGCTTCAAGGCCTCCGGTCAGGGCCGCCGGCACGGGCGCGAGGGCATCGAGGCCGTCACCGAGGTGCAGACCGTCGCCGTCCAGCGCGGCGCCCGGTTCGGCCTGTCCCTCGACACGCTGTACACGCTCGGTGGGGAGACGCCGAGCCGCGTGCTGTCCGTCGCGCTCGGCGCGATGCGGCGCCTGCGCCTGCCGTAGGCCCGCCTCAGCGCCCGGGGCGGGCCAGGAAGGAGCCCAGGGCGGCCTGCGCGGCGGGCTCGCCCAGCAGCCGGGTGAAGACCGCCCCCTCGTCCTCGATCCGGTCGAGGAGGGCGGCCTGGGTGCCGGAGCGCAGGAGGCGCTTGGTCTCGACGAGCGCGGTGACCGGCTTCGCGGCCAGCCGGGCGGCCTGCGCGCGGGCGTGGCCGAGCACCTCGGCGTCCGGCAGCACCTGGTTGACCAGGCCGACGTCGGCCGCCGCGGCGGCGCCGAACGGCTCCCCGAGCAGGAGGGCCGCCGCGGCGCGCTGGTGCCCGACGACCTGCGGCAGCAGCAGGCTGGACCCCGCCTCGGGGATCAGGCCCAGGTCGACGAACGGGAAGTGGAGCGTCGCGCCCTCGCCGGCGTACACGAGGTCGCAGTGCAGCAGCATGGTCGCGCCCACGCCGACGGCCGGGCCGCACACCCCCGCGACGACCGGCTTGGGGAACCGCGCGATCGTGCGCAGGAAGCGGAACGCCGGGTCGTCGGTGCCGGCCTGCGGGCGGTCCAGGAAGTCGCGGATGTCGTTGCCCGCGCAGAACACGGTCTCGTCGCCCTGCAGCACCACCGTCCGGACGCCCGCGTCGGCCTCCGCGGCGTCGAGGGCGTCGGCCAGCGCCGCGTACATCGCGGTGGTGAGGGCGTTCTTCTTCGCGGGCCGGTTCAGGGTCACGGTGGCGACGCCCTCGGCGGCGCTGGTGAGGACGTCGTCGGTCATGCCGAGACGATAGCGGCCGTCGGAGCGGGTCGTCGTCGCCGACGTCCGCGGACCGAGTCAGAGTTCGCGGACCGCCGCGCGCCACGACGCCGGGATCTCGCGCACGTGCCACCACACCCAGTGCCGGCGCGTCGCGCTCGCGGCCGAGACGCCCACGCCCTGCGCGTCCAGGCCCGCGCGGGAGCAGCTGAACAGGGCGCGGCGCAGGTGGTAGTCCTGCGTGACGACGACGGCGGTGCGGGCCCCCGTGAGCTCGGCGGTGTTGCGGCAGGACGCGGTCGTGTCGAGGCCGTCGCGGTCCAGCGTCAGCGCCGCGTCCGGCACGCCGCGCCCGAGGATCCACTCGCGCATGGAGGCGGGCTCGTCGTAGGGGGTGCCGTCGCGGCGCGGCTGCCCGTCGCCGCTGAGCACCACCCGGTCCGCCACGCCGGCGTGGTACAGCTCGGCCGCCGCGTCGAGGCGTCGGCGCAGGTAGGGCGACGGGGTGCCGTCGGGCCGGATGCCAGCCCCCAGCACGAGGATCGCGTCGACCGGCTCGACGGACGCGACGGACGGCCGCACGCGCGCCTGCCCGGTCAGCTGCACCCACGCGACCGGCACCACGACGGCGAGGGCGAGCGCGCCCGCGGTCGCGGCGGAGAAGCGCAGCGCACGACGGCGCCGGGTGCGGACGGGGGTCGGTGCGGCGGCCGGCGTCGGGGTCACGCCCCGCAACCTAGCGTCAGGGGACCAGGGCGGCGCGCTCGGCGCGCAGGTTGCGCCCCGCGGCGTCTGCCCACCGGGCCGCTGCCGCCGGCGAGCGGTACAGCCGCGGCAGCCCGGTGAGCTGGTCCAGGACGGCGGCCCGGCCGGCCCGGAACGCGTCGTCGGGCACGTGTCCGTACTCGGCGCGGACCTGGGCCGCGTAGCGCGCGTACCGGCCGGGCTCGGCGCCGAGGACGGCGAGGTCCGCGTCGCTGACCAGCGCGCCCGAGCCGTCCGCCGCGCCGGGGTCGTGGGCCGTCGTCACGAGCACGAGCCGGGCGACCTCGTCCACGTCGTGGTGCGTCAGCGGCTCGCCCGTCCCCGCCCGGCGCACGTGGCCGGCCAGCGGCCCGAGCAGCGTGCCCACGAGCGCTGCCGAGCGCTCCTCGTCGCGGACGGCCTCGCCGTCGTGCACCGCGTCGTGGAACCACAGCGCCGTCGCCGCGTGCCAGCGCGAGCCCGGCGCGCCGTCGGCGACGAGGAGGTCCAGGGCGTCGAGGGAGTCGGCCAGGTGCAGCCGCGAGTGGTAGACCCGGTGCGGCTCGCGCCACCGGCCCACGAGGTCGCGACCGGCGTCGTCCGCCGCGGCGAGCGCGGACCGCGCGCCGTCGTCCGGCTCCCACAGCGTCGCCCACCGGGCGAGCAGCGCGTCGTGGGAGGCGCGCCGCCGCTCGCGGCCCGGCACCCGCAGGACGGAGCCGGCGAGCCGCCGCGACAGCTCGCCGCCGGTCACCGGCACGGCCCCGGCGGCCACGAGGGCGTCGTGCCGGTCGGCGGGGACGTCGTAGTGGTCGAGGTCGAAGGCCCGGTCTCCCACGCCCTGGGCGCGGGCGAACGACCGTAGCTCGTGCAGCGACGTGTCCGAGACCAGGTGCGACCAGAGGGTGCCGTGCGCGGGCCAGGCGGGCGGGTCGAGCAGGAGCGTCATCGGCGCACCCGCCGCACCCTGAGGGCACCCGGCACCTCGAGCCGGTCGCCGAGGTCCTCGCCCCGCGCGAACGCGCCCCACACGGCGCGCACGCGCCGGGCGGAGCGCTGCAGGTCGTCCCACGACGTACCGTCCGTGAGCGCCGCCGTCGCCCACGCCTTCTCGTCGCCGAACAGCAGCGGCAGGTCGACCGTGTGCGCGGCGCCCCACGGGCTGCCCGGCGGGGACCACGTCACGACGTACCGGTGGGCGGTGCCGCCGGCGGCCGCGTGCCGGGCGGCGAACCGCCGGGCGGGGCGCCCGTAGACGGCCGCGGTGACGGCCGCGACTAGCGCGCGTCGTACCCAGGGCCCGACGACGGGCAGCGCGGCGAGCCGCCGGATCGCGGGGATCCGGGGGACGAACAGCCGCGCCTCCTCAGCGGTGCTCCCGACGAGCAGCGCGACCTGCGGCGCGCCGGCGTCCCAGGCGGCGTCGATCTCGTCCTCGGGCGGCAGCGGGTCGTGGCCGTACGGGGTGCCGAACGGCATCGCGGCCCGCAGGCCGGCGCCCGTCGCCGCCCGGGCGACCCGCGCCTCCGCGGCCACGACGTCCATGACGGGCGTCCGGGCGGAGATCCCGGCGGCGGCGCGCGCCATGGCGGCGTTCATCCGGTCCCGGCCCCGGGAGATGCCGAGCGGCGCGCTCTGCACGATCGCGCGCGAGACCAGGGCCGCCGCGGCGGGCACGGCCAGCAGGTGCGCGACGGCGTCGCCCCCCGCGGACTGGCCGAACAGCGTGATCCGCGCCGGGTCGCCGCCGAACGCGGCGACGTTGCGGCGCACCCAGCGCAGCGCCTCGAGCTGGTCGAGCAGCCCGAGGTTCGCGGGCCGCTCGGGGCCGTCGCCGAGGTAGCCCAGGAGGCCGAGCCGATAGGTGACGGTCACGACGACCACCCGCTGCTCCGCGACCAGCGGCCGTGGGTCCATGATCGGCAGGTCGCCCGCGCCGGAGGTGTACGAGCCGCCGTGGATCCACACCATGACGGGGAGGCGGTCGTCGGGGCGGACGTCGGCGGGCATCGTCACGGACAGGCGCTGGCAGTGCTCGTCGCCGGGGACGCCAGCGCCCGGCGAGCCCAGCACCTCGTCGAGGAACGGGACCGGCGCCTGCGGGCAGGCGGGGGACCACCTCGTCGCCTCGAACGCCTCGCTGCGGTCGGGGATCGGCGCGGGCCGGGCGAACCGGTCCGCGTGGGCGTACGGGATGCCGGTGGCGCGGACGACGTCGTCGTCCGCCCAGCCGTCGACCGGTCCGCAGGGAGGCGTGAAGCGCAGCATCGCGGTCGAGACTAACCCCGGCGGGAGGCGCCGTCCTCGTCGTCGGGCATGCGGTCGGGCGTGCGGTCGGGCGTGCGGTCGGGCAGGTCGTCGAGGGCGCGCCGCACCTCGCCGACGATCCGGGCCATCGCGGCCTCGGCGGCGTCGGGGTCGTGCTCGGCCACCGCCCGGGCGACCGCCTCGTGCTGGTCGAGGGCCTCGGGCGCGGGGGAGGGCGGCATGAGACCGAGGTGGGTCCGCCCGGCGAGCACCTCGGCGACGACGTCGGCCAGCGGGCCGAACATCTCGTTGCCGCTGGAGCGCAGCAGCAGCTCGTGCATCCGGACGTCGAGGGCGAGGAACTCGGTGAGGTCGCCCGCCTCGCCGAGGGTGCGCATGCGGCGGGCGAGGTCCACGAGCTCGCCGCGCACCTGCGGGGTGGCGTGACGAGCGGCACCGGCGGCGGCGAGGGGCTCGACCGCGTGGCGCAGCTCGGTGAGGCTGCGCAGCTGAGCGTCTCGGCCGGGGCCCTGCAGCCGCCAGCGGATGACGCGCGGGTCGAGCACGTTCCAGTCCTCCATGCCGAGCACCACGAGGCCGACCCGGCGCCGCGAGCGCACCATCCCGAGGCCCTCGAGCATCCGCATCACCTCGCGCGCCACGGTCCGCGAGACGCCGTGCTCGGCGCCGATCCCGTCGAGCGTGAGGGGGGTGCCCGCGGGGACGTCTCCGCTGGTGATCGCGAGGCCGAGCGCGTCGAGCACTCCGGCGTGCAGGGACGGTGACGACATGGGCGGAGCCTATCGACGTCGGGTCGAGCGAGCGATTGGTGTGACCAGTGTTGTCAAAGGTAGTACCAATAAGGCATCCTCGGACGACGCGGCGACGCAGCAGTCGCCGCGGGGCCCGCCCCGGCGGGTCGCCGACCGAACAGGGAAGTCGAGATGGACACTGTCGTCATGAACGCCACCGGTGACGCTCGCGCCGTGAGCGCGCCGCGGCCGCCGGTCGCCGGGCACCTCGTCGTCATGGGCGTCGCCGGCTCGGGCAAGACCACGATCGCCGGGATGCTCGCCGAGCGCCTCGGCGTCGACGTCGCCGAGGCCGACGAGTTCCACCCCCAGGCCAACATCGACAAGATGTCGGCCGGGACGCCCCTCACCGACGCCGACCGCGCCCCCTGGCTCGCCGCGATCCGCGACTGGCTGACCGGGGAGACCGACGGCGGCAGGTCCGCCGTCGTGACCTGCTCCGCGCTCAAGCGCTCCTACCGCGACGTCCTGCGCGGCGCGCACGGCCGGGTGCGGTTCGTCCACCTCGACGGCACCCCCGAGCTCCTCGCCGACCGGATGGCGCACCGCAGCGGGCACTTCATGCCGCCGGCGCTCCTGCCGTCCCAGCTCGCCACGCTCGAGCCGCTCGACGACGACGAGGACGGCATCAGGATCGACGTCGCCGCCGCGCCGGCCGAGATCGTCGCCTCCGTGCTCGCCTGGCTCGCCGACCGGGCCTGACCCGCCCGACCCACCCCGTACGCCGCTCGACGAGGACTTCGCCATGCCCTTTTCCCTGCCCTCTGTCATGCCCTTCGCCATGACCGCCGCCGCGCCCACCGACGACTGGACCCAGACGCTCACGGCCGGGCCGCTGCTCGCCATCGCCGCCGGAGCCGTCGCGCTCCTGCTCCTGCTCATCATCAAGGTGCGCCTGCACGCGTTCCTCGCGCTCGTGCTCGTCAGCCTGCTCACCGCGGTGGCCGCAGGGCTGCCCGCCGGCGGCGTCCTGGACGTGCTGCTGGACGGCTTCGGCTCCACCCTCGCGTCCGTGGCGCTGCTCGTCGGGCTCGGCGCGATGCTGGGCCGGCTGATCGAGACCAGCGGCGGCGCGAAGGTGATGACCGACGTGCTCATCGCGCGGTTCGGCGAGAAGCGCGCCCCGCTGGCCCTCGGGGTCGCGTCGCTGATCTTCGGCTTCCCGATCTTCTTCGACGCCGGCCTCGTCGTGATGCTGCCGATCGTGTTCGCGGTGGCCCACCGCCTCGGCGGGTCGCTCCTGCTGTACGGCCTGCCCGTGGCCGGCGCGTTCTCGGTCATGCACATCTACGTGCCGCCGCACCCCGGCCCCGTCGCCGCGTCGGAGTTCCTCGGGGCGAACGTCGGCATGGTCCTGCTCCTGGGGCTGGTCATCGCGATCCCCACCTGGTACGTGACCGCCTACCTCTTCGGCCGGTTCGCGGGCCGCCGGATCGAGCTCCCGGTGCCGGCGATCCTCGGCCGCGCCGACGCCGCGCAGATCGCGAACCCGCCGCGCTTCGGGACGGTCGTCGGCATCCTGCTGCTCCCGCTCGTGCTGATCTTCGCCAACACCGGGCTGGAGACCGCGGTCTCCGCGGGTTGGGTCGCCGCCGAGAACCCGGTCGTGACCTGGGCGGGCGTCGTCGGCTCCACTCCCGTCGCGCTGCTCGCCGCCGTCCTCGTGGCGGCCTGGGCGCTCGGCCGTCGCCGCGGCGTCGAGGGGACCGTGCTCGAGCAGACGCTCGACTCGGCGCTGGGGCCCGTCTGCTCCGTCATCCTCATCACGGGCGCCGGCGGCATGTTCGGCGGCGTGCTGCGCGCGTCGGGCATCGGCGACGCCCTCGCCGACGTCCTCGCCGACCTGGGTCTCCCCGTCATCGTCGCCGGCTTCGTCATCGCCGCGGTCCTGCGGGTGGCGCAGGGCTCGGCCACCGTGGCGCTCACGACGGCGGCCGGGCTCATCGCCCCGGCCGTGGCCGCCGGCGGGTTCAGCCAGCTCGCGACGGCCGCGATCGTCGTCGCCGTGGCGGCCGGGTCCGTGGTGCTCAGCCACGTCAACGACTCGGGGTTCTGGCTCGTGGGCCGGTTCTTCGACATGGACGTGAAGACCACGCTGCGCACCTGGACCGTCATGGAGACGGCCATCGGAGTGATGGGCTTCGGGATCGCCTGCGTGGCGTTCGCGCTGGCCTGAGCGCCGGCGCCCGTGCCTCTCAGCCCGCCGTGACCGACGACGAGGGGCGCAGGTGCTCCACCGCCTCGACGCACTGCCGGGCGATGGCGAGCTCCTCCATCGTGGGGATCACCATCACCAGCGTGGACGTCCAGTCGGGGGAGATGATGCGCTCGTCGCGCCGCGACGCGGCGTTGCGCTCCGGGTCGACGGCGATGCCCATGCCCTCGAGGCCGGCGCAGACGGCGGCGCGCACGGCGGCGTCGTTCTCGCCGACGCCCGCGGTGAACGCGATGACGTCCACCCGGCCCAGCAGCGCGGCGTAGGCGCCCACGTACTTCTTCAGGCGGTGGACGTAGACGTCGAACGCGAGCGCGGCCGCCTCGTCGCCGTCGTCGATGAGGCGCCGCAGCTCGCGGAAGTCGTTCACGCCCGACAGGCCGAGCATCCCCGAGCGCTTGTTGAGCAGTGTGTCGAGCTCGTCGATGCCCATCTCGGCGTTGCGGGCCAGGTGGAAGACGACGGCCGGGTCGATGTCGCCCGACCGGGTGCCCATCACGAGGCCCTCCAGCGGCGTCAGGCCCATGGAGGTGTCGATCGGGACGCCGCCCGCCACCGCCGACGCGGACGCGCCGTTGCCCAGGTGCAGCACGATCGTGTGCAGGTCCTGCACCCGGCGGCCCAGCACCCGCGCCACCTTGCCCGCCACGTACTGGTGGCTGGTGCCGTGGAAGCCGTACCGGCGCACGTCGTGCTCCTTCGCCACCTCCCGGTCGATGGCGTAGGTGTACGCCTCGGCGGGCAGCGCGGAGAAGAACGCCGTGTCGAAGACGGCGACGTGCGGGACGTCGGACAGCAGCTCGCGCGCCACCCGGATGCCCTGCACGTTGGCCGGGTTGTGCAGGGGCGCGAGCGGCACCAGGGCGTCGATGCGCGCCACGACGTCGTCGTCCACCACGACCGGCCCCGAGAACTCCGCGCCCCCGTGCACCACCCGGTGACCGACGGCGTAGATGCCGGCGTCCGCCAGGCGCGGGCCGATCTCGTCGAACAGGCCGAGCGCGATCCGCAGCGCCTCGCCGTGGTCCGGCACCTCGAGCTCGCGGCGGGTCTTGTTGCCGGCGAACGTGTGCGTGACGATGCCGGACGACTCGCCGATCCGTTCGATCGTGCCCGCCGCGATCGCCTCCCCGCCGACCGGGTTGACCAGCTGGTACTTGAGCGACGACGAGCCCGAGTTCAGCACCAGCACGGACCCGTGCGCCCCGTACGCGCTGTACGGGGTGGGGCGCTCGGCCTCGGGGACGATGCTCATGCGGTGGCCTCCTGTGCCTGTGCCCCGAACGACTGGGCCTGGATCGCCGTGATGGCGACGGTGTTGACGATGTCCGCGACCAGCGCGCCGCGCGACAGGTCGTTGACCGGCTTGTTCAGCCCCTGCAGCACGGGGCCGACGGCGACGGCCCCGGCCGAGCGCTGCACGGCCTTGTACGTGTTGTTGCCGGTGTTGAGGTCGGGGAAGACGAACACCGTCGCCTGCCCTGCGACCGACGACTCCGGCAGCTTCGACTTCGCGACCGACGCGTCCACGGCGGCGTCGTACTGGATCGGCCCTTCCACGGACAGGTCGGGCCGGCGCTCGCGGACCAGCCCGGTCGCGGTGCGCACCTTGTCGACGTCCGCGCCCGAGCCGGACGAGCCCGTCGAGTACGACAGCATCGCGACCTTCGGGTCGACGCCGAACTGCGCCGCCGTCGCCGACGACGAGATGGCGATGTCCGCGAGCTGCTCCGCCGTCGGGTCGGGGATCACCGCGCAGTCGCCGTACACCAGCACCCGGTCCTGCAGGCACATGAGGAACACCGACGACACCACGGAGACGCCCGGCTGCGTCTTGACGATCTCGAACGACGGCCGGATGGTGTGCGCCGTCGTGTGCGCGGCGCCCGAGACCATGCCGTCCGCGAGCCCGAGGTGCACCATCATCGTGCCGAAGTACGACACGTCGGTGACGATCTCCTTGGCCCGCTCCACCGTCATGCCCTTGTGCGCCCGGAGTCTCGCGTACTCCGCGCTGAACGTCTCGACGTGCTCGGGGTCCGTGGGGGAGAGCACCGTGGCGGCGGCGATGTCGAGGCCCAGCTCGGCGGCGCGCGCCCGGATCGACGACTCGTCGCCCAGGATCACCAGGTCCGCGATGCCGCGGGCCAGCACGGTCGACGCGGCGCGCAGGATGCGGTCGTCGTCGCCCTCGGGCAGCACGACGCGGCGCCGGTCGCCGCGCGCCCGCTCGATGAGCTCGTACTCGAACATCAGCGGCGTGACGACGCGCGTGCGCGGCAGGTCCAGTCGGGCCAGCAGCGCGGCGCCGTCCACGTGCTGCTCGAACAGGGCGCGCGCGACGTCGATCTTCCGCGTCGAGGCGACGGTGACGTAGCCGTGCGTCTCGGCCGCGCGCCGGGCGGCCTGGAACGTGTCGAGCGCGGTGGCCACCACGGGCACGCGCGGGCCGAGCGCCGACAGCAGCTGCGCGATCACCCCGCGCGGCACGTAGCCGCCGGTGAGCACGATGCCCGACAGCGACGGGAACGTGGCCGCGGACTGCGCCGAGAGCAGCCCGAGCAGCACGTCGGAGCGGTCGCCCGGCAGGATGACGACGGCGCCGTCGGACAGGTGGTCGAGCACGTGCTCGAACGACATCGCCCCGACGATGACCTCGAGCGCCTCGCGGCCCAGCAGGTCGGCGTCGCCGAGCATGAGGGTGCCCTCCACGGCCTCGGCCAGGCGGCCGACCGTCGGCGCGTGCAGGAACGGCTCCTCGGGGATCGTCCATACGGGCAGGTCGCCGTCGCCCACCAGCGCCGCGGCGCCCGCGGCGAGCACGCGCGGGGGGCACCGGTTCACGACGACCCCCACCGGCTGCGCGTGGTTGGCGCGCAGCTCGGACAGGCTGAGCCGCACCAGCGCGCGCACGTCCTCCGGCGAGCGCTCGCGGCCGGACGCCACCAGCAGCACCGGGGCGCCCAGGTTGGCCGCCACGCGCGCGTTGAACGCCAGTTCGGTGGCGCCCGCGACGTCGGTGTAGTCCGTGCCGACCACGACGACGGCGTCGCACCGCTCCGCGACCGCGTGGTAGCGGTCGAGGATGCGGGCGAGCGCGGCCTCCGGGTCCGCGTGCACGTCGTCGTAGGTGACGCCGACGGCGTCCTCGTACGTCAGGTCGACGCCGTCGTGCGCGAGCAGCATCTCCAGCACGTGGTCGCGCGGGGCGTCGCCCCCCGCGTCCGACGCCGGCGGCGACGGTACGCGGGAGACGGCCCGGAACACCCCGACGCGTGAGACCTGCCGGACCAGCAGGTCCAGCACGCCCAGCGCGACCGTCGACTTGCCGGTCTCGCCCTCGGGGGAGGCGATGTAGAGACTGCGGGTCGAGCCCGTCACGCGATGTCTCCTGTCGATCGTGCGTCCCCTGTCACTCGTTGTCGCCGCCCGTCGCCGCCGCGGCGTCGTACTGGGGCCCGCCGTTCTCGGTGCCCGTCTCGCCGACGTCCGGCCACACCCAGTCGCGCACCTCGGGGATGTCCTCACCGTGCTCGCGGGTGTACTGCCGGGCCGCGAGGCGGGCGTCGACCATCTCCTGCCGCAGGCCCGCGTACCGCGAGCGCAGCGCCGGCACCCGGTCGATGACGTCGACCACGAGGTGGTACCGGTCGATGTCGTTGAGCATCGCCATGTCGAAGGGCGTCGTCGTGGTGCCCTCCTCCTTGTACCCGCGCACGTGGATGTTGGCGTGGTTGGTGCGCCGGTAGGTGAGGCGGTGGATGAGCCACGGGTAGCCGTGGTAGTTGAAGATCACCGGCTTGTCGGCCGTGAACAGGGTGTCGAAGTCCTTGTCGGACAGGCCGTGCGGGTGCTCCTTCTCGTCCTGCAGCCGCATGAGGTCGACGACGTTCACGACGCGGACCTTGAGGTCCGGGATGCGGTGGCGCAGGATGTCGGCCGCCGCGAGCACCTCGAGCGTGGGCACGTCGCCCGCGGCGCCGAGCACGACGTCCGGGTCCTCGCCCTCGACCTCGGTGCCGGCCCACTCCCAGATGCCCAGGCCGCGCGTGCAGTGCGCGACCGCCTGCTCCATCGTGAGGAACTGCGGCGCCGGCTGCTTGCCCGCCACGACGACGTTCACGTACTGGCGCGAGCGCAGGCAGTGGTCGTAGGTGGACAGCAGGGTGTTGGCGTCCGGCGGCAGGTACACGCGGACGATCTCGGCCTTCTTGTTCACGACGTGGTCGATGAAGCCCGGGTCCTGGTGGCTGAAGCCGTTGTGGTCCTGGCGCCACACGTGGCTGGAGAGCAGGTAGTTGAGGCTCGCGATCGGCCTCCGCCACGGGATGTGGTTGGTGACCTTGAGCCACTTGGCGTGCTGGTTGAACATCGAGTCGACGATGTGGATGAAGGCCTCGTAGCTGGTGAACAGGCCGTGCCGCCCGGTGAGCAGGTAGCCCTCCAGCCAGCCCTGGCACTGGTGCTCGCTCAGCTGCTCCATCACCCGGCCGGCGCGGACGAGGTGCTCGTCGACCTCCGGCGAGAAGTACTCGGCGTTCCACTGCTTGCCGGTGACGTCGAACGTGGCCTGCAGGCGGTTGGACGCCGTCTCGTCCGGGCCGAAGATCCGGAAGTTGTCCGGGTTGCGGCGGATCACCTCGGTGAGGAACTGGCCCAGCACGCGCGGCGCCTCCACCGCGCCGGCACCCGGCGCGGGGACGTCGACGGCGAAGTCGCGGAAGTCGGGCAGGCGCAGGTCGCGCAGCAGCACGCCGCCGTTCGCGTGCGGGTTGGCGCTCATGCGCAGCTCGCCGGGCGGGGCCAGCTCGCGGATGTCGTCGAGGACGCGGCCGTCGTCGTCGAAGAGCTCCTCGGCCCGGTACGACCTGAGCCACGTCTCCAGCACCTGGAGGTGCTCGGGCGTGTCCCGCGCGCTCGCGAGCGGCACCTGGTGCGCGCGCCACGAGCCCACCGTCTTCTTGCCGTCGATGTACTCCGGGCCCGTCCAGCCCTTCGGCGTGCGGAACACGATCATGGGCCAGGCCGGGCGCGCCATGTCCACCCCCTCGACGGCGGCCTGCGCCTTGATCGCGGCGATCTCGTCGAGCACCTCGTCCAGCACCGCGGCGAAGCGGCGGTGGATCGACTCGTGCGACTCGTCGGAGCCGTCGGCCACCTCGAACCAGTGCGGCTTGTGCCCGTACCCGACCATGAGCGACTCGAGCTCGTCGCGGCCGATGCGGTCGAGGATCGTGGGGTTCGCGATCTTGTACCCGTTGAGGTGCAGGATCGGCAGCACGACGCCGTCCTGCGCGGGGTTGAGCAGCTTGTTCGAGTGCCAGCTCGTGGCCAGCGGGCCGGTCTCGGCCTCGCCGTCGCCCACGACCGCCGCCACCAGCAGGTCCGGGTTGTCGAACACCGCGCCGTACGCGTGCGAGAGGGCGTATCCCAGCTCGCCGCCCTCGTGGATGGAACCGGGCGTCTCGGGGGCGACGTGGCTCGGGATGCCGCCAGGGAACGAGAACTGGCGGAACAGGCGCCGCACGCCGTCGGTGTCCTCGGTGATGTCCGAGTAGAGCTCGGAGTACGTGCCGTCCAGATACGTGCTCGCGACGAGGCCGGGGCCGCCGTGGCCGGGGCCGGCGACGTAGACCGTGGACTGCTCGCGCTCCTTGATCACCCGGTTGAGGTGCGCGTACAAGAAGTTCAGGCCCGGCGTCGTGCCCCAGTGGCCCAGCAGGCGCGGTTTGACGTGGTCGCGGGTCAGCGGCTCGCGCAGCAGCGGGTTGCCGAGCAGGTAGATCTGACCGACCGACAGGTAGTTCGCCGCCCGCCACCACCGGTCGATCCGGTCGATCGTCTCGGCCGAGAGCTCGGTGCCGGCGCCGGTGCGCCACGGGGTGGGGCTGACGGTCGGGGTGGTCGTGGTGCTCATCACACGCTCCAGGGGCTCGGGGAAGGCCGGCGCCTTCATTCCACCGCACCCGGTGCCCGAATGCAGCACGACCGGCGAGGTCAGAGGGCGTGACGTCGATCTGGCGACGTGTCAGGTGCCCGCGGCGCACGGATTCCTGGGGTAGGGCCCGGGCCGATTACGGTGGTGCCGTGCCCAGCCCCCAGCCCGCCCGCAGGTCGTTCGGGGCGGTGGCCCTCCAGCCCCGCATGATCGGGATCCTGCTCCTCTTCCTGCTCGCCGCCGCCGTGTGCGGCCGGCTGGGTGTGTGGCAGCTCGACCGCGCCTACCAGCGCGCCGAGCTCGCCGCCCAGCAGGAGGCGGCGGAGCAGGCGTCGCACGGGCCCGAGGCGCTGGGCGACCTGCTCCCGCCGCAGACGTCGTTCCCCGGCGAGCTGGTCGGCACCGAGGCGTGGGTGACGGGGGAGTACGAGCCCGAGGGGCAGATGCTCGTCGCCGGGCGCGCGCTGGACGGCCGCACCGGGTACCTGGTGCTCACGCCGCTGCGCGTCACCGACGACGGCACCGGCGGTGCGTCGTGGGCGGACCTGTCCGGGCCGCCGGTCCTCCCGGTCGTGCGCGGGTGGGTGGACTCTCCTGCCCCGGACGCCGCGGCGCTCGACGTCCCCGACGGCGAGGTACGCGTCACCGGCTGGCTCCAGGCGTCGGAGTCCGTGCAGGAGGGCGTCGAGCCGCTCCCCGACAACCCGGACGGCCCGCCGCTCACCGACTCCATCTCCACCGGCGCGTTGGTCAACACGTGGGGCGGGCCGATCTACTCCGGGTACGTCGTGCTCACGACGTCCGACCCCGCGCAGGCGACCGCCGCCGAGGGCGGCCCGGCCCTGCTGCCGCGCCCCGTGCTCGAGGGCAGCGACGGCGTCAACCTGCAGAACCTGTTCTACGCCCTGCAGTGGTGGGTCTTCGGGCTCTTCGCGGTGGTGCTCTGGATCCGGCTCGTGCGCGACGAGGCGGCGGGGACGAAGCGCGGCCGCACCCACGACGACTCCGACGACCCCGTCGGCACCGGCATCGCGGGGCTGCCCGGCTGACCCCCCTGATGTCGGCGGCGGCTGCTTGGCTGTCGGCATGGCGAGCATCGACCTCAAGCGCGAGCCGCGGTACCACTACGGCGCGACGACGACGCCCGCGATGGTGGCGCTGCCGCCCCGCCCGTTCCTCATGGTCGACGGCGAGGGCGACCCGAACACCGCGCCGGCGTACCGTGAGGCGGTCGAGACGCTGTACCCGCTCGCGTACACGCTACGGGCGGCGGTCAAGGAGGCCACGGGCGACGCCTACACGGTCATGCCGCTCGAGGGCCTGTGGTGGTCGGACGACATGAGCACGTTCAGCGTGGACGCCAAGGACGAGTGGCGCTGGACGCTGATGATCAGCCTGCCGGACGCCGTCGAGCACGTCGACGCCGCCGAGGTGCTGGCGCGCGCCGTCGCCGCGAAGCGGCCCCCGGCCGGCGACCGCGTCCGGCTGGAGCGTCACGACGAGGGCGAGGCCGCGCAGGTGCTGCACCGCGGGCCGTTCGCCACCGAGCCCGCGACGATCGAACGGCTGCACGCGTTCATCCAGGCCGAGGGGCGAGCGCTGCGCGGCCTGCACCACGAGATCTACCTGTCCGACCTGCGCCGCACCGCCCCGGAGAAGCTGCGCACCCTGATCCGCCAGCCCGTCGCGCCCTGACCGCGAGATCGAGGTTGCCGTCGTGAGATCGACCTTCGGTGGGTCGATCTCACGACGGCTACCTCGATCTCGGTGCCCGCGACCGCAACGCGGACCGGATGCGGGCGACGAGAGCCTCCGGGCGTTGCAGGTCCTCCCAGACGACGCGGATGACGAGCCATCCGTTCTCCTCCAGCGCGTCCTGCCTGAGCTTCTCTTCGAAGCGGCGCCGAGCGGGGTCGCCGTACTCGCCCCCGGAGTACTTCACGGCGCCATCGAACTCCAGCGCGACCCGACGGTCCGGCCACGCCAGGTCGAGCCACGCGTCGCCGCGCCGGGTCGTGACGGCATACCCCACCTCTGCGGCGGGCAGGCCGGCGTCGTGGATGATCCAACGGAGAAGTGACTCACCGGCGGACTCCGCACGGGGATCTGCAAGACCGACGACCTCGCGGGCCCGGCGAACCCCTCGCCCGCCGACGGACTCCTCGAGGATCGTCCGGATCAGCGCGGGGTCCGCGTCGCCCCGAAGCGCGGAGTCGGCGATCACCAGGGCCTGGTCGGAGGCGAGCGTCCGCGCGCAGTCGACCACCGTCCGCTCGAGTGTGGTGACGGGCAAGCCGTCGACGGCGGTTCGGTCGCGTTCAGGAAGGGCGGTCCAGTGGCGGCGGAGGTCGCGCTCGCGCGCCTGGTCGGCGTTGGGTGCTCGCAGCTGAGTGACGTGGACCGCGGAGGACAACCGGACTGTCTTGCATCCGTGCAGCACGGCCGCCGTCGCATGGGAGTACCAGAACGTCGTCGAGAGCCTAGCCTCGACGGCGCGGACCTGTCGCAGGACCTCGGCCCGCCTGGTACGAGCGGGCCCGTCGGCGTCGACCGGCGCCAGGTAGACGCCCTTGCGCACCCGTTCGAGCCTGCCGCGCGAGACCTCGACCGCGATCTCGCTGCGTCGGCCCTCGCTGAACCGGGTGGCGGGTGGGACGACCGGAGCGGCAAGCCCTCGGCGGTCGCCCGGGCGTGCAGGCGGTGTCGTCATGGCGAGGGAGCGTGTCAGAAAAAGGTCGTGCACGAAGCGGCGTCTGTGGACAACCACACCAGATCGAGGTACCCGTCGTGAGATCGACCTTCAGTGGGTCGATCTCACGACGGATACCTCGATCTGGGCGCGCGGGCTACTCGTGCTGCCAGCTGTGCCAGAGCCTGGCGTAGTCGCCGCCGGCGGCGACGAGCTCGTCGTGCGGGCCGATCTCGGTGATGCGGCCGCCGTCGACGACGGCGACGCGGTCGGCGTCGTGCGCGGTGTGCAGGCGGTGCGCGATGGCGACCACCGTGCGGCCGGTGAGCACGGCGTTGAGCGACCGCTCCAGGTGCCGGGCGGCCCGCGGGTCGAGCAGCGACGTCGCCTCGTCGAGGACGAGCGTGTGCGGGTCGAGCAGCACGAGCCGCGCGAGCGCGACCTGCTGCGCCTGGGCGGGCGTGAGCGTGTGGCCTCCCGACCCGACCGCCGTCTCGAGGCCGTCGGGCAGCGCGGCCGCCCACGACGCGGCGTCGACCGCGCCGAGCGCGCCCCACAGGGCGTCGTCGGTGGCCGACGTGTCGGCCAGGCGCAGGTTCTCCGCCAGCGACCCGACGAACACGTGGTGCTCCTGGGTGACCAGCGCGACGTGGTGGCGCAGGTCCTCCAGCGGCAGCTCGACGAGCGGCACGTCGCCCACGGTGACCGAGCCGCCGGTGGGCGGGTGGATGCCCGCGAGCATGCGGCCCAGCGTGGACTTGCCCGCGCCGGAGGGTCCGACGACGGCCAGCCGTTCGCCCGGCGCGAGGTCCAGGTCGATGCCGTGCAGCACGTCGTGGCCCTCGCGGTACGCGTACCGCACCGACCGGGCGCGGACGTCCTCCGACGACGGCACGGCGGTGCCGGCGGTCCGGTCCGGGCCGACCAGCCCGACGCCGACGACACGCGCCAGCGCGACGGCCGCG
Organism: Isoptericola sp. NPDC056618; assembly: GCF_042792715.1. Classification (NCBI taxonomy): domain Bacteria; kingdom Bacillati; phylum Actinomycetota; class Actinomycetes; order Micrococcales; family Promicromonosporaceae; genus Isoptericola; species Isoptericola sp. NPDC056618. The sequence goes on from NZ_JBHTVZ010000014.1 coordinate 104,915, forward strand.
ACCTGCAGCTCGTCGAGCCAGAACACCAGGTCGAACACCGGGCCGCCCATCTGGTGGCCGTACATCGCGATGGTCGCGACGGTGCCCACGGTGGTGAGGTCCTGCGACACGAGCCAGCCGCCCCAGAGGATGACGACGATCGGCGCGATCGCGACCGCCGCGTCCAGGGCCGGGATGAGCCGCAGGCGCAGGCCCAGGGTGTACGACTCGGCGTCGAACGCCTCGCGCAGGTCGCGGTCGATGCGGCGGCGGATGCGGGCGCCGAGGTGCAGGGCGTCGGTGGTGCGGGCGCCCTCGACGGACTCGGTGATGGAGCCGTTGATCGCGGCGTAGGCCGCCGACTCGCGCAGGTAGCCCGGCGTCGCGCGCCGGAGGTACCAGCGCGTGGCCACGACGATCAGCGGGACGCCGGTGAGCAGCCCGACCGCCACGAGCGGGCTCGCGAGGAACGACGCGACCAGCGTGAGCACGATCGTCACGACGCACACGAGCACGCGCGGCACGCCGAACCGCACGGCGTGCTGCAGCTTGTTGACGTCGTTGGTGGTGCGCGCGACGAGGTCGCCGGTGCCGGCCTTCTCCACCGTCGACAGCGGCAGCCGGGTCACGGCGTCCATGAACTCCTCGCGCAGGTCGGCGAAGACCCGCTCGCCGAAGACCATCGACAGGCGCTGCGCGTACCGCGTGATGACGGCCTGCGCGACGACGGCGCCGACGAGCACCATCGCGAGCGAGTCGACGGCGGAGAGCGTGGTGCCGTCGGCGACCAGGTCGATGATCCGCCCCAGCAGGAACGGGCCCGCCAGGCCGGCCAGCGCGGCAAGGGTGTGCAGCACCGCGACGCCGCCGAGCTGGCCGCGGTGGCGGCGGAACAGGCGGCCCACCGTGCGGTTGACCTCGGCGCGGTCGGCGATCGGCAGCAGGTTCGGGTTGGTGGTGCTGCTCGTCGTGCTGCTCATCGTGCCGCTCCTTCCAGGTCGGTGTCGGTCAGCTCGTCGGTCTCGTCGTCGGTGTCCTCCGCCATGCTCCGGCCGACGACGGCGCGGTACGCCGCGCCGTGGGCGTCGCGGCGGGCGAGCAGCTCGGCGTGCGTGCCGCTGGCCGCGACCGTGGCGTCGTCGTCGAGCAGCACGACCTCGTCGAGGTGGTCGAGCACGAGCGGGCTCGCCGTGACGACGAGCGTGGTGCGGCCGCGGCGGACCTGCGCCACCCGCTCCGCGATCCGCGCCTCGGTGTGGGCGTCCACCGCGCTGGTGGGCTCCACGAGGACGAGGATCTCCGGCTCGGTGAGCAGGGCCCGCGCGAGCGCCACGCGCTGCCGCTGGCCGCCCGACAGGGAGCGGCCCTTCTCGGGCAGCTCGCCGGCGAGGCCGCCGGGCACGCTGTCGAGCACGTCGTGCGCGTCGGCGGTGACCATCGCGGCCAGCAGGTCGGCCTCGGTGGCGCGGCCGCGCGCGTCGAGCGCCTCACCGAGCACGCCCGAGAACAGGTGCGGCGTCGCCTCGGAGACGACGACGCGGTGGCGCAGCGCCTCCTTGTCGAGGTCGGCCAGCGGCACGCCGCCGAGCCGGACCGGCGTGCCGGCCTCGGCCTCGTCGTCGAGCCGCCCGAGCCGCGTCGCGACGCGCGCCGAGGCATCCGGGTCCGCGCTGACGAGACCCAGGACGCGGCCCTCGCGCAGCACCAGGCCGCTCGCCTCGTCGGCGAGCTCGACGCCGGGGGGCGGCGCGTCCGTGGGCGTCGCGGTCGACGGCGTCGCCTCGGTGACCCGCAGCACGTCGAGGATCTTGCGCGAGGAGATGACGGCGCGGATGACCATCTGCAGCATCTGCGTGGCCATCTGCACGGGCCAGGCGAGGAACGCGGCGTAGCCGTAGAACGTCACGAGCTGGCCGCTCGTGATCTCGCCCCGGACGGCGGCGCGGGCGCCGAGCCACAGCACGAGCGCGGCGAGGAGCCCGGGCAGCAGCACCTGCAGGCCGTCGAGCACCGACTGCAGCACGGCGACGCGCACGCCCTGGTGCCGGACCTCCTGCGACTGGCGGGCGTAGCGGGCGGCGAACTCGTCCTCGCCGCCGATGCCACGCAGGATGCGCAGGCCCGAGACGGTGTCCGCGCCGAGCGACGTCAGGCGGCCCGTGGCCTCGCGCTGCGTCGTCTGGCGCGACTGCAGCGGCTTGATCAGCAGGCCGAGGACGGCCGCCACCGCCGGGATGCCGAGAGCCAGCACGAGGCCGAGCTGCACGTGCTGCGACAGCATGATCACGACGACCACGACGTACGCGATCACGCCGCCGGTGAACCGGCCGGCCATGGAGAACATGTCGCCCACGCGCAGGGCGTCGTTCGCGACGGCGGAGACGACCTCGCCGGTGGGCAGCTTGCGCGTGATCGCGTGCCCCGCGCGCGAGGCCTTGTAGCCCACGAGCTGGGAGAACGACAGCGACGCCCGCACCCAGTTCTCGACGTCCCAGATGTGGTTGAAGATGCCGGCGACGACGATCATGGCGGCGGCGCCGAGCATCGCGCCGCACCAGGCGAACAGGGGGCCGCCGAAGCCCTGAGACAGGCCCTCGTCGATGGCGCGACCGATGAGCAGCGGGGCCGCGGCCGACGCCAGCATCGCCACCACGCCCGCCACCAGCGACTTCGCGAGCACGTCGCGCTGACGCCACCCCTGCCAGGCCAGCAGCCGGGCGGGGGACTTCAGGGGAGGGTTGCCCACGTCGGGCAAGGGAAGAGGTCGCACGAGGATCCAGCCTACGAACGCCCGCCGACACCGGGCCACGGATTAACCGCATCGTTTCGCGCCTACGATGCTGGGGTGAGCACGCCGCAGCAGACCCCCGCCCCGCAGCCCTCGCCGTCGCCCGCCGGCGGCGCCAGCCAGGCCCAGGCCGAGGCCGCCATCCGCAAGGCTCGCGGCGCCCTCAAGCGCTACCGGTTCATGGCGATCCTCACCGGTGTGATGCTGCTGATCCTGTGCGTCGAGCTGTTCTTCAAGTACGTGGTGCCGGTCGAGGTCGTCATCGACTACCTGGGTTGGGTGCCGTTCGCGCACGGCTGGATCTACGTGGTCTACCTCGTCACGGTGCTCGACCTGTGGTCCAAGATGCGCTGGGGCTTCGGCCGCCTCGCCACCATGGTGTTCGCCGGCGTCGTGCCGGTGATGTCGTTCGTCCTCGAGAAGCGCGTGCACGCCGACGCCGACGCCAAGCTCGCGGCGCTCGAGGAGCGGTACGCGGCATGACGTCGCTCGCCCCCCTCGTCGCACCCGGCCCGGAGCTCGACGCCGCGCGCCTCGCCCGGTACGCCCGGCACCTGCCGCTGCCCGGCGTCGGGCCGGAGGGGCAGCGCCGGCTCGCCGCCGCGCGCGTGCTCGTCGTGGGGGCGGGGGGCCTCGGCAGCCCGGCCCTGCAGTACCTCGCGGCCGCCGGGGTGGGCACGCTCGGCGTCGTGGACGACGACGTCGTCGACCTCTCCAACCTGCAGCGCCAGGTGGTGCACGGCACGGCCGACCTCGGCCGGCCCAAGGTCGAGTCGGCGCGCGACCGGCTCGCCGACCTCGCGCCCGACGTCGAGGTCGTGACCCACCCCGTGCGGCTCACCCCCGAGAACGTGCTGGAGATCGTGGGCGGGTACGACGTCGTGCTCGACGGGGCTGACAACTTCCCGACCCGCTACCTCGTCTCCGACGCGGCCGAGATCCTCGGCGTGCCCGTCGTGTGGGGCGCCATCCACCAGTTCGACGGCCAGGTCGCCGTCTTCTGGGGAGCGCCGGTGCTGGACGACGGCGCCCGCGAGCGCGGCGTCACCTACCGCGACGTCTTCCCGGTGCCCCCGCCGCCGGGCACCGTGCCCGACTGCGCCACCGGCGGCGTGCTCGGCGCCCTGTGCGGCACCGTCGGCTCGGTCATGGCGACCGAGACGGTCAAGCTGATCACCGGCGCGGGCACCACGCTGCTCGGCCGCATCGCCGTCTACGACGCGCTCGAGCTCTCGTGGCGCCAGCTCGCCGTCCGCCCCGACCCCACGCGCGAGCCCGTCGCCGAGCTGCTCGCCGACGACGCCGCGTACGCCGCGTTCTGCGGCCTGCCCGCCCCGGTCGGCGGCACGGCGGACGCCGGCACGGGCACGACGGGCGGTGGGCTCGGCCCCGCCAGCATGAGCGCCGTCGACGCCGCGGCACTGCTCGCCGGCGACGCGCCCGTGGCGCTCGTCGACGTCCGCGAGGACTGGGAGGTGCAGGCGCTGCCGGTCGCCGGCGCGACGGTGTCGCCGAGCGGCGGCTTCCTCGGCGGGGGAGACGGCGCCGCGGCGGCGATCTCCGCGCTGCCTGCCGACCGCCCGGTGCTCCTCGTCTGCGCCGCCGGCGCCCGCTCGGCCCGCGTGGCCGACGTCGCGCGCGCCGCCGGCGTCGACGCCCGCTCCGTCGAGGGCGGCGCCCCCGCCCTGCTCCTCGCCATCTGACCGCGAGGTGGTACCGGACCTGCCGAGGTAGTACGAGGACCCGCGAGGTAGTACCCGACCCGCCGAGGTAGTACGAGCCTCGTCGAGGTGGCGGTCCGTGAGTACTACCTCGGCAGGTCCGGTACCACCTCGGCGTCAGAGGGCGAGGTCGAGGCGGCCGTCGGGGGAGGAGCTGGCCAGCGCGCCCTCGCGGCGCGGGATGCGGCCGGCCCCGGCGGCGAGGCGGCCGGACTCGACGGCGAGGCGCATGGCGTGCGCCATGCGGACCGGGTCGGCGGCACGGGTGACGGCGGTCGCGAGCAGCACGCCGTCGCAGCCGAGCTCCATCGCGAGGGCGGCGTCGGACGCCGTGCCCACCCCGGCGTCGAGGACGACGGGCACGCGCGCGGCGCTCGCGATCGCCTCGATGTTGCGCGGGTTGAGCACGCCCAGGCCGGTGCCGATGGGGGCGCCGAGCGGCATGACGGCGGCGCACCCGACGTCCTCCAGCCGGCGCGCGAGGATCGGGTCGTCGTTCGTGTACGGCAGGACGACGAACCCGTCGCGCACGAGCCGGTCGGCCGCCTCGACGAGGCCGATCGGGTCGGGCAGCAGGGTGACGTCGTCGGCGACGACCTCGAGCTTGACCCAGTCGGTGCCGCACGCCTCGCGCGCGAGCTGGGCGGTGAGCACGGCCTCGGCGACCGAGAAGCAGCCCGCCGTGTTGGGCAGGGCGCGGATGCCGAGCCGCTCCAGCAGCCCCCAGATGCCGCCGTCCTCGGCGCCCGCGCCGCCCGGGCGCACCGCGACGCGGCGCATCGCCACCGTGGTGAGCCCGGTGCCCGACGCGACCAGCGCGTCCTCGAGCGTCATGAGGTTCGACGCGCCGCCCGTGCCCATGACGAGGCGCGAGCCGATCTCCGTGCCGGCGACCACGAGGGGGTCGACGAGAGGGTGCGCGAGCGGGCGGGACGTGGCCGCGGCGTGCGTGCTGGTCATGCTTCCTCCGTGCTTCCTGGTCAGGCTTCGTGGTCAGCCGCCCTGGACGGCGGTGACGATCTCGACCCGGTCGCCGGGCGAGATCCGGGTACCGGCCCACAGGCCGCGGGGGACGACGGCGTCGTTCACGGCGACGGCGATGCCCTGGACGGACCCGTCGGCGACGAACGCGGGCACGAGGGCCGCGACGACGGCCTCGACGCCGTCGCCGTGCGGCCCGTCGAGCGGGTAGGCCTCGCCGTTCACGACGGCGGTGCGGGTGGCGGGGGTGGCGGTCATCGGGCGGCTCCTTCGGGGAGAGGGTCGGCGGGCGCGAAGCGGCGCGGGTCCGCGGCGGACAGCGCCGGGTCGGGGGGAGGCGCTCCGGTCAGCTCGGCCACGACCGCGTCGGCGGTGAGCGGGGCGAGCAGCACCCCGTTGCGTCCGTGCCCGACGGCGGCGAGCAGGCCGGGGACGCCGGTGGCGCCGACGAGCGGCAGGTTGTCGGGGGTGGCCGGGCGGGCGCGCGGCGTGACGTCGACCAGCGCGGCCTCGTCGATGCCGGGCACGAGCGCGCGGGCGTCGCGCAGCAGCGCGAACACGCCGCCTGCCTCGGCGCGGCGGTCGTCGGGGCGCTCCTCGCTGGTGGCGCCGACGACGATCTCCCGGTGCCCTGGCCCGGTGCCGGTGCCGGTGCCGGTGCCGGGGCCCGCGCCCGTGCCCGGGCCCCGTGGCACGACGTACACCGGCCGCCCCTGCACCGTGCCGCGCACCACGTGCTCCAGCGCCAGCTCCGGGCCGGCGTCCAGGCGCAGCGTCACGCCCTTGACCGGCCGCACCGGGACGCGCAGGTCGGGGACGCCGTCGAGCAGGGCCGCCGTCGCGTCCGCGCCGGTCGCGAGGACGACCGCGCCCGCGGCGTGGCGCGCGCCCCCGTCGTCGTGCACCGCGACGACGCGGCCCGCGCCGTCGCGCTCGAGCCGCACCGCCGTGCGGCGCACGAGGGCGCCGCCGAGCGCCTGGACGAGCGCCGCGTGCGCCCCCCGCGGGTCCACGGCGAGGTCGCCCTCGACGACGGCCGCCCCGGCGAGCCGCGGCCCGAGGTACGGCTCGCGCCGCCGCGCGGCGGCCACCGAGACCTCGGCGGAGGCGAGACCCCACTCCCGGTGCAGCGCCAGGACCCGGCGCAGCAGCGCGAGGTCGTCGGCGTCGTACGCGACGGCGAGCGACCCGGCGCGCAGCAGGGGGACGTCGCGCCCGGTCGCCGCGGCCAGGCGGGCGGCGAAGTCGGGCCAGCGGGCCGCCGACGCGACGTTGAGGCGGGCGAGCTCCCGCTCGCCGAAGTCGGACTCGCTGACGGCCGCGAGCATCCCCGCCGCGGCGCGGGTGGCGCCCTCGCCGGGCGACGGGTCGAGCACGGTGACGGACAGCCCGCTCGCGGCGGCGCGCCAGGCGACGGCGAGGCCGACGATCCCGCCGCCCACGACGACGACATCGGACGGGGTGCCGGACGGGCTGCTGGGCGTGGGCATGTGCGCTCCCTTCGCTGGCATGACCCAGATCAGGTTCGACGGTCGGCTCCTACGCCCTCTCAGCCCCGAGCGGGGCTCCCGTGCGCGGCCACTGTAACCCGGGCCGTGGTTACCCTGACCGGCGTGACCACGACCGCGCCCGACCACGGTGCCGCCCCGGAGACCGCTCCCGACGCGACCCGCGCCCGCCTCGCCGACGCCCGCCTGTACCTGTGCACCGACGCCCGCGAGGAGCGCGGCGACCTGGAGGACTTCCTGCACGGGGCGCTCGCGGGCGGCGTCGACGTCGTGCAGCTGCGGGACAAGACGCTCGACGTCGCGCGCGAGCTCGAGCTGCAGGAGGTGGTCGCCCGCGTCGCCGCGGAGCACGGCGCGCTCTGGGCGGTGAACGACCGGGCCGACGTCGCGCAGCTCACCGGGACGCCCGTGGTGCACATGGGGCAGCGCGACCTCCCGGTGCCCGCCGTGCGGTCGCTGCTCGGGCCGGCTCCGGTGCTGGGCCGGTCCACGCACTCCGCGGACCAGGCCGCCGCGGCGGAGGCCGACCCGGACGTCGACTACTTCTGCGTCGGCCCCCTGTGGGCCACGCCCACCAAGCCCGGCCGCGCGGCCGTCGGGCTCGACCTGCTGCGCGAGGTCGCCGCCACCCGCCCGGCGACGCCGTGGTTCGCCATCGGCGGCGTCGCCGCGGAGCGCCTCGACGCCGTGCTCGACGCCGGAGCGTCGCGCGTCGTCGTCGTACGGGCGATCACGCAGGCGCCGGACGCCGAGCGGGCCGCGCGAGAGCTGCGGGAGCGGCTGGGCTGACGGTCCGGGCCGGACCGCCGCGCGAGGTGACCTACCCCACCGCGTGACCCGTGGGACAGGCCCGGGAGCGGTACCGTCCGGCGGCTACGATGGCTCGGTGACGTCTCCCGCCACCGACACCCCCACCACCGCCGACCTGGCGCCCACGCCGCGTCCGGTCCTCGTCGTCGACTTCGGCGCCCAGTACGCGCAGCTCATCGCGCGCCGCGTGCGCGAGGCCCGCGTCTACTCCGAGATCGTGCCGCACACGTTCACCACCGAGCAGATGCTCGCCAAGAACCCGGCGGCCATCATCCTGTCGGGCGGCCCGTCGTCGGTGTACGCCACCGGCGCGCCGTTCGTGGACCCGGCGCTGTTCGAGGCCGGCGTGCCGGTGCTCGGCATCTGCTACGGCTTCCAGGCGATGGCGCAGGCGCTGGGCGGCACCGTCGCGCAGACGGGGCAGCGGGAGTACGGCGGCACCGAGGTCGAGGTGTGCGAGTCCGGCGTGCTGCTGGCGGGCACCCCCGACCACCAGACCACCTGGATGAGCCACGGCGACTCCGTGCACGCCGCGCCCGAGGGCTTCGCGGTGCTCGCGACGTCGTCCGGCTCGCCCGTCGCCGCGTTCGAGGACACCGGCCGCCGGCTGTACGGCGTGCAGTGGCACCCCGAGGTCAAGCACTCCGCGCACGGCCAGGCCGTGCTGGAGAAGTTCCTCTACGAGGGCGCGGGGCTCGCCCCCGACTGGACCGCGGGCAACGTCATCGCCGACCAGGTCGCCGCGATCCGCGCGCAGGTCGGCGACGCGCGCGTCATCTGCGCCCTGTCCGGCGGCGTGGACTCCGCCGTCGCCGCCGCGCTGGTGCAGCGCGCCGTCGGCGACCAGCTCACCTGCGTGCACGTGGACCACGGCCTGCTGCGCGAGGGCGAGGTCGAGCAGATCGAGCGCGACTTCGTCGCGTCCACGGGCGTGAAGCTCATCATCCGCGACGAGAAGGAGCGGTTCCTCACCGCCCTCGCGGGCGTGAGCGACCCGGAGACGAAGCGCAAGATCATCGGCCGCGAGTTCATCCGCGTCTTCGAGGACGCCCAGCGCGACATCGTCGCCGAGGCAGGCGCCCACGGCGAAGAGGTCAAGTTCCTCGTGCAGGGCACGCTCTACCCGGACGTCGTCGAGTCCGGCGGCGGCGAGGGCGCGGCCAACATCAAGAGCCACCACAACGTGGGCGGCCTGCCCGACGACCTGCAGTTCGAGCTGGTCGAGCCGCTGCGGACGCTGTTCAAGGACGAGGTCCGCGCCGTCGGCCGCGAGCTCGGCGTGCCGGAGGAGATCGTCTCCCGCCAGCCCTTCCCGGGCCCGGGCCTCGGCATCCGCATCGTCGGCGAGGTGACGGCGGAGCGCCTCGAGACGCTGCGCCAGGCGGACGCCATCGCGCGCGCCGAGCTCACCAGGGCCGGCCTGGACGACGAGATCTGGCAGTGCCCCGTCGTGCTGCTGGCCGACGTCCGCTCTGTCGGCGTGCAGGGCGACGGCCGCACCTACGGCCACCCGATCGTGCTGCGCCCCGTGTCCTCCGAGGACGCCATGACGGCCGACTGGACGCGCCTGCCCTACGACGTGCTGTCCGTCATCTCCACCCGCATCACCAACGAGGTGAGCGAGGTCAACCGCGTGGTGCTCGACGTGACGAGCAAGCCGCCGGGCACGATCGAGTGGGAATGAGGGAGGCGGGCGTGGTGCGCGGCGGTGTCGTTCGTTCGAATGATTCGCTCGTGCCTCGCTCGGCTCTCACGAACGACACCGCCGCGCACCACGCCCGCAGGTAGCGGCGGGAGCTGTCTCCCGTCGGCGGATGTGTCAGGAGATGCGGAACGAGTTCGCCCGGTCGTTGAAGCTGCCGAGGTAGTCGTCCCGGTCGATGAACGCGGTGTGCGCCCCCGTCTTGTCGTTGCCGTTGTAGAGGCGCACGTCGCAGTGGTTGTACGTCTTGACGGACGTGATCTTGTTCGCCAGGGCGGTGCCGAGGTTGGCGCCGCCCTCGTTGTCGCCGGTGCCCGCGGTGCAGCCCTCCCGGTACTTCGGGTTGTAGACCACGACCTGGAAGCCGCCGTAGTCGATGTGCTGGTACAGCCGCGCGACGACGAGCCCGGTGCCGGGCTTCGCGTTCTTGCAGCCGAACGTGCCGTCGAGGACGGCACAGTAGTAGGTGGTGCGGGCCGCCTGGGCGGAGAGCTTGAGGTCCTCGACCATGACCGGCGTGTCGCTGGTCACCGCCTCGACCCGGACGGGCGCGGCGCCGTCGTCGGGCGCCGCCGTGGCGGCCGGGGCGGTCGTGCCCAGGGCCGCGATCGCCGCGAGCCCGCCCACGACGGCGGCGAGCCGTGCGCGGCGGGTGCGGGTGCGTGTCGTGATGGTCATCGTCGCTCCTCACGTCAGCCGGCGATCCCCTCGTCGCCGGTCATGGTGTGACGAGGGGTCCCACGGCGACGGTGATACGCCGAGGCACCGATCCGTCCGTGACCAGGCCCGACGGCGGCCGGTCGGTCAGCGCGTGATCGAGGCCGCCGCGCGGTACGCGGCGTCGACGTCGGCGAGCACGCGCGGCCATGACGTCGCGAGCTCGGCGGAGCGGTTGTGCGCGATGATCGCGTCGAGCAGGGCGGGGTCGTCGGCGAGGCGGACGAGGGCGCCGGCCATCGCCGCGTCGTCGTCCACGAGGAGGGCGTCCCGCCCGTCGACCAGGCGCTCCGCGACCCCCGACTGGGACCGGCTGACGATGGCGAGGCCGGCGGCCTGGGCCTCGAGTGCCGCGATGCCGAACGCGTCCTGCACCGCGGGGGCGACGAAGACGTCGGCGCGCACGTAGAGGCGCTTGAGCTCGGTCGGGGTGAGGCGGCCGACGAGCCGCACCGTGTCGGCCAGCCCGTGCTCGCGCACCCAGCGGCGGGCGTCGGCGAGCTGCGGGCCGTCGCCGCCGATGGTCGCGACCAGGCGCCCGGGGGCCTTCTCCACCGCGGCGGCGATCGCCTCCAGCATCGGCAGCACCCGCTTGCGGGGCGCGAACCGGGTGGCGGACACGACGTGCACCTCCCGGCCCTCCGCCCGTTCGCCCCGCTCGACGCGCGGCAGCCGCCAGGCGTCGACGTCGATGCCGTTGCCCAGCACCGACACGCGACCCGCCTCCGCGTCGGGTCCGAGCCGTCGCCCGACGACGCGGCGCAGGGGAGCCGCGGTCAGCTCGCTCACCGCGGACCACTGCACCGGCCACGCCGACCACCGGGTCGCGCGGTCGAGCGCGGCGAACGCGCGCTCCCAGCCGCCCCACACGCTGTGCACCGTGAGCAGCGCCGGCAGCCCGAGCCGGGTCACCGGGCGGAGCGCCAGCTCGACCGTCGGGGCGAGCACGCCCATGTGCAGGTGCACGGCGTCCGGGCGGTGCCCGTCGGCCTCGAGGTCGCGCAGCCGTGCCAGCACGTGCGCCGTCGAGCGCGGGTGGACGGGGAAGCCCCCCGGCACGCGGGCGGCGACGCGGTGCACGACGACGCCGTCGTCGTCGGTCAGCGTCGTCAGGCCGTGCTCACCGGGGGCAGCCGGCGTCGTGGTGATGACCTCGACGTCGTGCCCGGCCTCCGCCTGCCGGCGCGCGAGCCGGGCCACCTGGGTCTCGATGCCGCCGAGCAGCGGGAGGTAGGAGTCGGAGACGTGGACGATGCGCACCGGCTCATCCTGCCATCGGCAGCGGCGCGGCCACCTGCGGCTTCGCCGAGACGGGGGCGTGCGTTGGCGCTACCGTGCGAGGAGCGGGACCTCCGGCGCACGCGCCACGGCACACACCTGAGGAGAGGTGCGACATGTCGAGCACTGTCACCGTTCATCCGACCAAGGGCGTCCGCGGGATCGGGCTGATCACCGTCATCGCGGGCATCGTCATGATCGTGCTCGGCGTGGGGGTCTGGGTGGTCGTCTCCCAGACCCTCTCCGCCGAGGAGATCACCGTCTCCGACGACGCCAACATGTTCGCGGGCCAGCACGTCGCCGGGCCGTTCACCGCGTACGCGCAGGCGGAGGTGATCGACAAGCACGCCACCGAGATGGCCGACGGGAAGACCTACGCCCAGCTCGACCAGGAGGACCCCGTCCGCGACAGCGTGATGGACGCGTCCTTCCTCCGGGCGTCGCTGTTCACCTCGGTGGTGGCGTTCGGCGTCTGCGCCCTGGTCATCGGCCTGGGCATCGTCTTCATCCTGCTCGGCAGCGCGCTACGCAAGCTCGCCGGGGGGCCGCAGGTGGTGATCGACGCACCCTCGTTGACGTCCGAGGGCGGGCTGTCGCACGCCACGCACCGTGCCGACCCGGTCGAGCCCGACCGGTCGGCCCCGACGACGCCCGCCCCGCCGCCCGAGCGGCCGAGCACGCGCACGGCTCCCGAGGCGCCCTCCACCGGGACGTCGACGCCTCCCTCGACGCCGCCCTCGACGTCTCCGTCCGCGTCTCCCTCGACGCCGCCGGAGAACCCGCCGGCCGCGCCGCCGGCGGGCGGCAGCGGCTCGCCGTCGGCCTGAGCTCCGACCAGCACGACGACGCGGCGGTGACCCTCGGG